>JAZRWC010000044.1:0-52260 GCA_045599505.1 Erysipelotrichaceae bacterium
TTTATTACGAAATCACTTAAGTGTTTCAAGTAGAACCACGCTCTTTCTATCCTTTTGATTCTCTCATTTATGCACAAATAAGAAAACCATGAATACTCATATATTTCTATATTTTCTTCATGGTTTTATAATACGAAAATAGAACGCTTTTTAACGTTCTATTCTAGTGTACATTCATAATCGATTCCAATGAAATTTAATATTGCGTGTTTAGTTTTATCAACTTGTTCCCAAATAGTGATAAATGCAGGGTAGTCATTTTTCTGCATACCATAATCACCGAAGTAACAATGATTTGCCCCTGGAATAACTACTTCTGTTACCCCTCCTTCAAGATTTATTAATGCTTTTTTATACCTTGTTCTATTCATGATTCCATCATTAGAGCCATAAACTGAAAGAGTAGGGATAGTTACAGTATTTGTTGAGTAACCAGCTAACATAATTAATCCATCTAATTTATCAGGGTATTTTCCAGCATAGTAGGCTGCGATATTTCCACCTAATGAATGGCCAGCTATATACCAACTAGTAATTTCAGGATGCTCATCGATAATACTATTAGCAGCGTTTGGTTTTAATACTGCTAGATTTAATGGCATTTTAACTAATACAGTTAATACTCCTTTTTCTGCTAGAGTATGTAACAAAGGTGCATAGGCTGTAAATTCAACTTTTCCACCTGGATAGAAGATAATTCCAACAGTTTCATTAATATCTTTATTGTCAAAATAGTAGGCATTATTTTCATAGACGATAGATACCTTTGTATTGTCGTCTAGATAATTTTTAACATCAGGTGAACTTTGGTAATAGTTTTGAGCGTATATGACTAGGCTAGCTACTGATAGTAACAAAATACATAATATGGATATTAAAGTAGCCTTAATTATCTTCATAGTTTTATCCTCACTAAATAATTATAAACTATATTTGAACATAGAAAAAGCTATGGTTTAATACCATAGCTCATTTTATTTTTTAACGATAGATAATGTCTTCTCTAGCTGGACCGTTAGAGATTAATGTGATTGGGAATCCGATTTCCTTTTCGATGAATTCGATATAGTTACGGCAGTTTTCAGGAAGATCTTCGTACTTCTTGATGCCTCTAACATCGCACTTCCAACCAGGTAAAGTCTTTAATACTGGCTTAGCCTTTTCTAATAATCCTGTAGTTGGGAATTCAGTAGTAACTTCACCATTGATTTCATAGCCAACACATACTGGGATTTCATCTAAGTAGCCTAATGCATCGATTACTGTGAATGCAACATCTGTTGTACCCTGTAATCTGCAACCGTACTTAGTAGCTACACAGTCGAACCAACCCATTCTTCTAGGTCTACCAGTAGTAGCGCCATATTCGCCACCATCTCCACCTCTTCTTCTTAATTCATCAGCTTCTTCACCAAAGATTTCGCTTACGAATGCACCAGCACCAACTGCTGAAGAGTAAGCCTTACTTACTGTGATAACCTGCTTGATTTCATAAGGTGGAACACCAGCACCGATTGCACCATATCCTGCTAATGTTGAACTTGAAGTAACCATTGGGTAAATACCATGATCAGGATCCTTTAAAGAACCTAACTGGCCTTCTAATAATACTGTCTTTCCTTCTTTTAATGCGTTGTATAAGAATAATGATGTGTCAGCAACAAATGGAGCAATCATTTCCTTCCACTGCATTAATTCTTCGAAGATTGCCTTTGTATCTAATTCAGGCTTGTTGTATAAGTACTTTAATAAAACGTTCTTAGTTTCGCAAACGTTTTCTAACTTAGTCATTAAAGCTTCTTCATCGAATAATTCATTAACCTGGAAACCGATCTTTGCGAACTTGTCTGAATAGAATGGAGCGATACCACTCTTAGTAGAACCAAATGATCTTCCAGCTAATCTTTCTTCTTCATACTGGTCGAATAAAATATGATATGGCATTACCATCTGAGCTCTGTCAGAAACTAAAATCTTTGGTGTAGGTACACCCTTGTCTGTAATGCTCTTGATTTCCTTATATAATAAAGGAATGTTTAAGGCAACACCGTTACCGATGATGCTTGTTGTGTGGTCGTAGAATACACCTGATGGTAATGTGTGTAATGCGAACTTACCATACTTGTTAACGATTGTGTGTCCTGCGTTTGCTCCACCCTGGAATCTAACGATGATGTCAGCACTTTCAGCTAACATGTCAGTAATTTTACCCTTACCTTCATCGCCCCAGTTTGCACCAACTACTGCTTTGATCATAAAAAATCCTCCAATTCATTTCTATCTGTTTTTATGCTCTTTAATTATATCACAATTGCCCATCCTGACCTTGCATACTATGCTTTTTATTGGGCAATTATTGACCTTGTTTTAAACGTTGATTTCAGCTGTTAAACCTAAAGCTTCTTTGTTTTCTTCTAATACAGGGGTGATATAGTCATTAATGAATGTTTCAACCTGTAATGCACTTCTACCAACATAATTCTTGCCATCTAATGTGAACTGTAACTGTTCTAATGTTAAATCGAAATCAGGGTCAGCAGCGATTAGTTCAATTAAATTGTTGTCTAATCCCTTAACCTTAACATTAGCAGCAGCTTCCATAGAAAGCTGACGAATCTTTTCATGTAATTCCTGTCTATCGCCACCAGCTTTAACAGCATCCATTAAGATGTTTTCGGTAGCCATAAATGGTAATTCAGCGTTTAAATGTTTTTCAATAACCTTTGTATTAACTACTAAGCCATCAACAACATTTAAGTATAAATCTAAGATACCATCAGTAGCTAAGAAACCTTCCGCAATTGAGATACGCTTATTAGCTGAGTCATCTAATGTTCTTTCAAACCATTGAGTGCTAGCTGTAATCATTGGATTTAATGTATCTGAGATTACGTATCTGCATAAAGCAGCGATTCTTTCACATCTCATAGGATTTCTCTTATAAGCCATTGCGCTTGAACCGATCTGGTTCTTTTCAAATGGCTCTTCGATTTCCTTTAAGTGCTGTAATAAGCGGATATCGTTAGAGAACTTGTGAGCACTTGTTGCGATCTGAGCTAAAGCGCTAATAACCTTAGCATCGACCTTTCTTGAATATGTCTGACCTGAAACTGGGTAACAGTTTTTGAAGCCCATCTTTTCAGCAATCTTCTTATCAATCTGATCAATCTTTTCGTTATCCCCATCGAATAGCTCAACGAAACTTGCTTGAGTTCCTGTAGTACCCTTACAACCTAATAACTTTAATGAATCGATAACATAACAGATATCTTCATAGTCAAGATATAAATCATGTAACCATAAAGTTGCACGCTTACCTACTGTTGTAGGCTGTGCTGGCTGGAAGTGAGTGTAAGCTAATGTAGGAACATCCTTATATTTATCTGCGAATTCTGATAGCTTAGCTATAACGTTTACTAACTTCTTTTTGATTAAGCTTAAACCTTCGTAAGCAACGATAATATCAGTGTTATCACCAACATAGCAGCTTGTAGCTCCTAAGTGGATGATACCTTTAGCGCTCGGACATTGTACACCATAGGCATAAACATGGCTCATTACATCGTGTCTTACTAATTTTTCTCTTTCCTTAGCTACATCATAGTTGATGTCATCCTTATGAGCTTTTAATTCTTCAATCTGCTCATCAGTGATATTTAGTCCTAATTCCTTTTCAGTTTCAGCTAATGCGATCCATAATCTTCTCCAAGTTCTGAACTTATTATCACTAGAAAAAATGTACTGCATTTCCTTAGACGCATATCTTTCAGAAAGTGGACTTATGTACTTATCAGTATTCATATTAATGTCTCCTTGTTAACGTAGTAATTATAGGACAAACATACCTTTTCTTCAACCGGATTAATATAACTAATGGTCTAAATAACAAATGAATTTAATGAATTGTTGTATAATATGGATAATGTGAAAAAAGAGGTAAAAAACATGGAAAGAATCGGTATTGAAGAGTTTTTAAATCTTAAGTTTATCAGTTCATTAAAGATCAGCGCTTCTGGTAAGAACGTTTGTTTTGTCGTGAGCAATGGGGATAAAAATGACAATGACTACAAGTCATATATTTACAAGTTAACTAATGGTACATTAACAAAGATGACTTCTTCTGGTAAGGAAAGAAGCTTCCAGTATTTAGATGATGAAACTATCATGTTTGCGGGAAATAGAGAGAAATCTGAAGCTAATGGTTCAATCTTCTATAAGTTGTCTTTAAATGGTGGTGAAGCTGAGAAGTATATCGAATTACCTATTAGCGCTAGTAAATTAGTTGGCTTAGATAATGGTGATTACTTAGTGTTAGGTCAAACTGTTAAAGGATTTGAAGATTTATACAAGGGTGATGAAAGCTTAGCTAAAGAATATAAGCAGTTTGTTAAGGATGAAGCTGATTATGAAGTAGTAGAAACTAATCCATTCTGGTGGAATGGTTCAACATTTACTAAGGGAAATTATTCATCTCTTTATTACTACAAGACTAGTGAAAAGAAATTAGAAAGATTAACTGAAGTTGGTTTTTCTGTAGGTTCTTTTGAATATAGTAAGAAGTTAAACATGATATACTTCCAGGGTTGTGTTAATAAGCCTTTAACTACTCATAATGAAAGATCAACAATCTATAGCTTAGATTTAGATAGCTTAAAGATTAATAAGGTAGTTGAATCTTGCTTAAGCTTCAATATCGATGGATTCTATTTATTAGATAGTTATATGGTATTATATGCTGCTGATGAAACTGATAATGGTAGTGCTGATGGTGATTTCTATAAGGTAGATTACTTAACTAATGAAATTAGCTTATTAGCTAAGTATGGTTTAGCAGTTGGCAATTCTACTGGTAGTGATGTTAGATATGGTTCAGGATATCAAAGCAAGGTTGTAGGTGATGATTTATACTTCATTTCTACTGTAGAAAATAGCGCATTTATCCGTAAGCTTTCAGGAAACACTATTAGCGATGTTGTTAATAAAGTTGGTTCTGTTGATAGCTTTGATGTGGTAGATGATAAGTTATTGCTTGTTGGTATGTATGATATGATTCCTGAAGAAATCTATGATTGTAGCCTAAACAAGCTAACTGATTTCAATACTAGTGTATTAGCTGATAAATATGTAGCTGTACCAGAAATGGTGACTTTAGATAAAGGTACTCATACTGTGGATGGTTTCGTATTAAAGCCATTTGGCTATGAGCAAGGTAAGAAATATCCAGTTATTATCGATATTCATGGTGGACCAAAGACAGCTTACTCACCAATCTTCTATCATGAAATGCAATACTGGGCATCTTTAGGTTACTTCGTAATGTTCTGTAACCCTCAAGGTTCTGATGGTAAGGGTACTTTTGCGGATATTACTGGTAAGTATGGCACTATCGACTTTGATGATATTATGGATTTCTGCGATTATACTTTAGCTAAGTATCCTGATATGGATGAGACTAATTTCTTTGAAACAGGTGGAAGCTATGGTGGATTTATGACTAACTGGATTATCGGTCATACTGATAGATTCAAGGCTTGTGCTTCTCAAAGATCTATCTCTAACTGGTTCTCTTTCTATGGAATTAGTGATATCGGTGTTGGCTTCACAAAGAGCCAGAACAAATCAACTGTATGGGAAAATCCAGAAAAGTTATGGTTCCATTCACCATTGAAGTACGCTGAAAATGTTAAGACTCCAACATTATTTATCCATTCATTTGAAGACTACCGTTGTCCAATTGATCAGGGATATCAGATGTTTACAGCTTTAGTTGCTCAAAATGTGGAAACTAAGATGGTGCTATTCAGAGGTGAAAACCACGAGCTTTCTAGAGGTGGTAAGCCACTACACAGAATCAGAAGAATTAAAGAAATTACTGAATGGTTTGAAAATCATAAAGGATAGGAAAATATTTACCCTTCTAGCTATTAGTTAGAAGGGTATTATATTGTTGTGGTAGAATATAGACATAGGTGAAATGTATGAGATTAATTGATTTTATTACAGCTAATGATAAGGAAAAACTGATAGTAACTAATAGTACATCTAACGTCGAAAAGATGATTAGAGAGATTAATAAAAAGGGTACTATTATTAGCAATGTCAAAGTTAAATCTATAACTCAATTAGTAAAAGAAGTTGTAACTAATAATTTAGCTAAAAATGGAATATTTAAATCAATCGATATTATTGACTCTTTAGCTGTGCAGTATTTAATCTCAACAATTGTAAAAAAGTATAGTTTTATACCTGAAGAATGTTTATGCGATAGTTTGATTAGCGAATTTGTTGGGTTAATGAATCAGATTAGAGCTGGTAAACAAAAAGATGAATATATAAATAGTAATAGTGGCAAGATTTATGAAATCAAAAATGTCATTAAGGAATATGAAGAAATATTAGCAACAAAAGAAGTTGATGACTATATTAGCTTATTAAATAAAGCTATAAGCTATAGTGAATGTTTTAATGATGAAGCTAGTGTAGGGCTATTAGTATTTGAAGAGTTAACTTATTTAGAAAAGATGTTTATCGATGGATATTTTAATAGTGTTACTCATATTGATTATAGAAGTGTTGATGGTAATGTTACATTTGAATTTGCTAAGTGCTATGGTAAGAGTAATGAAGTAAATAGAATTATCGATGAGATTACTAGTAAAAAGTTACCGCTATCAGAAGTAGCTATCTACTATAGTAATGAGATGATTGAGCCAGCATTAAGGGGATTATTAAGAAGTAATGGTATCGATTATAGAATTACTTCTAGCTATAAAGCTAGTAGTGATAGCTTAGTTCAAATCTTAAAAACAATTTTTAATTGGGCTAAAAATAATTATGAATACTACTTATTAGAGAAGCTATTTTTAAATAGCCATTTTGGTGTTAAGAGTACTAATGATGATAGTGTAGTAATAGATAATATGTATCAGAGATTTGTTAAGGGAATAAATAGTGGTATTTATTGGGGAATTGAAAGATACACTAACTTTAGCGAGGAACAATTAAAGAATCTTGATAACGATATTAAAAATCTTTTTGAATCATTTAATGATTTATATGTCGGATTTGATAAAGATAGTGTTAAGGTAAGTGACTTACTAGAAGGTACAGTAAATCTAGTAAATGAATATTATTATGATCCAGATTGTCGCAGTTTAGGTAAGATTAATTCACTAATCAGATCTTGTAAACAATTTGATATTACTTATTCATTAGATGAAGCTTTAGAATATTTGATTAATCAGCTAGAGTCATTAACTATATCTGATGAAATAGCTTATAACGCTGTTAATTGCGTTAAGTTTACTAGTAATGTTGAAGTATTAGATAGAAGATACAACTATATTATCGGTTTAGCAGATAAACAATTTACTGTTAAAACAATTGAATCAAATATCTTAACTGACCAAGAAATCGGTGAAGTTATTGATAGTAATTATGGAGCAGTATACTTCGCTAAAAATAATGAGATCATTCATCGAGAGATTATCGATAATACAATAGCTACTTTATCTGATGGATTAATTAGTATTTCTTACAGTAATTCAGATCCTCAAACTGACTCTGAATTATCACCATCTTCTTACTTTACTAAGCTTTCTAAGTTAGCTGATGAAGTAAAAGAATATGGTAGCTATCCAGATATCATAAACTCAAATATTGAAAATAAGTGGGTTAGTGAACCATTAGAAATACCTGATATTAGTACTAATCATTTAACTATGTCAGCAAGCAGACTAAATACTTTAGTTACTTGTCCTTTAGAGTATTACTATAGCTATATTAAAAAGTTAGACTCTATAGAATATACTAAATTTGATAATTCAACATGGTTAGCAGTAAATGAAAGAGGAACTATCGTTCATAATACCTTAGAAAATTATATGAACACTTTATTTGTTGGTAAAAAGGGACCAGACAAACTAGATGATAAGGTATTAAAAGCTAGCTTTGAAAAAGCGGTAAACGATATGTTAGCTATTAAACCATGTCCTAATAAAAAAGTGTTCCAAGCTGAAAAGTATGAGATGCTTAAGGGGATAGAATGGTACTTATACAATTTCCATTATGAAATGGCTAGTAAGGAAAATAATTGGCAGGTTTACGCTTGTGAATTAGATATGGGTAAAGATCCAAATTGTGTTATTACTTCACCAGATAAATCTCTATCATTAAAGATTACTGGAATAATCGATAGAGTTGACTTTGATGGTGAGAACTATAGAATAGCTGACTATAAATCAGGAAAATATAAATCTAAAAATGATGAAGTTAAAAAGGGACATACTTATCAACATACTTTATATGTTGCAGGACTTAAAAAGATGCTTAAGAAAAATGTCACTTCCTTTAGCTATGATTTCCCATTTGATGAGGGGCATTCTAAATTAGTTATCGATAATGTAAGTGATATTGATAACTTGCCAATTGATGTATGGGAAAAGATCAAAAAGGTTTACATCGATAAGGATTATTCTGTAGATAAGTGTAATAACTCTTATTGTAAGTTTAGAAAGGTGTGCAAACTTTTAACACAAAAAGGTGAAGAAGATGAGTAGGGAAGAATTACTAAGAGATAGTATTAAAAATAACTTCGATAAAAATCTATTCATCAAGGCTGGTGCTGGTGCTGGTAAAAGTAGCATGCTTGTTGAAAGAATAGTTAATCAGATTAGAGGTGGCGACTTACCTGAATCTATCGTCGCTATCACATTTACTAATAAGGCAGCTGAAGAATTAAAAGGTAGAATTTTAAAGAAGTTAAATGACTCTTTATCAGATGATAGTATCTGCGCTAAGGAAAGAGAAAATATCGAAATGGCTTTTGAAAACTTCGATAGAATGCAGATTTCTACAATCCACTCATTCTGTAATGTTTTATTAAAGGAACAGATGTTTTCTTCAAAGCTTAGAAAAGATGTGGAAATGTTACAAAATGATGATTTAACAGATTATCTTGATAAGTTTTTTCAAAAGCAGCTAACTGAATCAATAGATATTAATTTATCTAATTTTTACTATAACTTTGGTAGAAAACCAAAAGTTCTTTTAAACGCGTTTATGGCCATAGCTGAAGTAGACGATGAATCAACAATAATGTATCGTAAGGATTTATTGGATTATTCTATTTCTGATTATGAACAGAAGATTGAAGAGATTGTTGAAAAGGCTAAAGAAACTATCGTATCTACTTATAATAGGGTAATGGGTAGTAATGATGTCACTAGCATCAATAATTTACCTAAGGATTATCCTTTATATGCTGGACTATATAAAGAGGATAAAGAATTTATTACTCAACTTGGAAAATGTTTAGAAAATCATAAGTTTAACGCTTCAAGAAAAAAGAGTGTTCCAGTAGAGTTTTCTGAAATAGATGATGCGTTAGTTGTTGCCTTAACTGATGAATATAAAAAGGCTGTATATTTAATAGAAGAGAAGAAAGACTATCAGCATGCTTTAGTTATGGATATAGCTATGAAAATCAGAGCTAAATATCGTAACAAGAAGGATAGTAAGTATATTAGTAATGATCAATTACTACAAAGAGCTTATAAACTAATCGCAGAAAATAAGTCTGCTTGGCAATACTACAATAATAAGTATTCAAGAATCTATGTCGATGAATTCCAGGATACCGATCATATCCAAGCAGGATTAATTTTAAGACTATGCTCAAAAGAGTTTGGCTCTAGTGAGCTAGTAGCAGGTAAGCTAGTTGTTGTTGGTGATGCAAAACAATCTATTTATCGCTTTAGAGGTGCTGATTTACCAGAATATGAAGCAGTAGAAAAGATAATTGAAAGCCAAAAGGATTCTGGAGAAATTATCAATTTAGAATATAACTTCAGAAGTAGCCCATTAGTAATTAAATGGGTTAATGAACAATTTGGAAAGATTAGAGTTGATGGTAGTCAAGTTATCGAAAACTATCAACCAATGGACGCTAAAAGGGCTTTGAAAGATAAGTGTATTAACGATAAATACTTGGAAGGTGTTTATTATGTTGGTGATGTTACTAGTCCTATTGAAAAGACAAAAACACAAAGTGCTAATGATGTAGAAGCTGAGTATTTAGTAAGCTTAATTAAAAATCTTGTTGGTAATTATGAAATATATGATAAAGAAATCGGTAAGTATCGAAAGATTGAATATCGTGATTTCTTACTATTAAGTCATACAACTACTAAGATGGGACAATATGCTGATAAGTTTACTTTGGAAGGAATACCTGTTAACTTATCTGGTAAAATCAATATTCAATTGGAAGAATATTTAAATAATTACGCAAGACTATATAACTACTTAGCGCATAAAGGTATAGATAAAAACGCTAACGCAACTATTGAGTTAGCTAATTATGGATCTTTAGCTGATTCATCAAATGATATTATTGCATTAGTGAATGAAACTAATGGATTTAATGGTGTAGAGTTAGCTTATTATTTATTAAATCATTTGGAGTATGTGTTATCTAGAAATACTACTATTTCAAAGCAGTTAGCTAAGCAAGCTCAAACCAGATTAATCCAAATGGTTGAAAAGGTATGTGAAGAAAATGAAAATGATGCTCTTATCTTAGCTGATGAATTCTTTAGTTATCTTGAGGTAAGTATCGAAAGAGAAATGGCTTTAGAAGATAAGGGAAATATGGTTAGATTTATGAATGTTCATAAATCTAAAGGCTTGGAAGGAACAATAGTCGTTATTTGTGATAGAAGAAGAGAAAGCGATAAGAAGTCTAGTCATATTCATCGTGAGGGTACTAGTATTCAATTATTCCCAGCATTCTCTTCAGCTACATCTGCAAATAGCTTTGGTGAAAGTTTAATTGGCTATAATTCAAATCCTACTATTTTAGCTGAGGCAAAAAGTGAAGAAGATAAGGAATATATCAGATTAGAGTATGTTGTGGCTACTAGAGCTAAGGAAGTACTAATAGTAATGCCTTCTTTAGATAAGAACAATAATTGTTTCTTAGGTGAGTATAGCTATGATGATGTTAATCATATTTCTTTGTCTTCAGAATTGTTCGCTAATAATACTGTTAGTAGTGATGATATTACTAAGAGGGCCGTAAAAGAAGAAGTAGCTATTGATGAAGAACAAAAGAAAGTAAGCTTTACTAGTTTAACTCCTAGCTCATTAGAAAGAGATGTTATCTTACTAGCTGAATCATATTTAGAAAATAGACCTAGAGGTAACGTATTTGGTACTATCATGCATAGAGCATTTGAACTAGTAATTACTAATAGGAATAACATCGATTATCAAGCTATATTAAATAAAGCTATTATCGAATCATTAGATAAGATAAAGTCTTTCTCTAATGATGTTACTAGTACTGCAAATTACTACAAAGCTTATTTAAGAAAAGTGTTAGAAAGATTTGTAGGTTCAGAAGTTTTCTGTGATATTAATAAAGCAGAAAAAGTTTATTGTGAATATCCTTTCTACTATTTTGATGATAATACTTGGGTACATGGCTTTAGCGATTTAGTATTAGTATTCAAAGATAAAGTTAAGGTTATTGATTTTAAGAGTGACTCTATGAAAGAAAATGAGTCTTTAGAACAGTTTGAAACTAGATTATATCAAGAGTATCAACCTCAGATTGATTTATATAAGGAATCAATGAGAAAGATATTTGATATTGACTTAGTTGAAACTGAATTATATCATTTGTATAAGTAGTTGTATTTTGATTTACTACTAGTGAAGTTTTGAGATAGTTTATGAAAAAGGTGATTATATTAATAATTTGTGTGTTAATGATATGGGGGGTAGCATATTCATCAAAAACTAGTAAAGAAGATGAATTAGCTCCACAAGAGGTTATAGATTATGCTAATGACGCTATAAATGATTTGACATATTTAGTCGATATTAATTACCAAGCTTTACTAAAAGGCCATGAATCTAGTGATTGCAAGGTTTCTGGTGGGTATTTAATTCATAGTCTAGATTTCGACGCTATTTTAAATCAAGATTATTCAAACCTTTCCGGTTATGAAAAAAGCACTAACAAACAAACTTATTTGTTTTATTTATCATTAAATGAAGATGATGGTGTTATCTGTTTTAAGGTAAATAGTGAAAATGGAAAGACAAGTTTAGGTGAAGTTGGTGGATACGCTGTAATGTTTCCTAAACTAAGAGACAAATTTATAGAGATTTTAGGAAATGATGATATTCAAATATATGAAGTTGGTGATGATAGATTTGTTATGGTTGGACATAAAAATGGCAATGAATTTATAATGCCATTTGATGAAAGCTATAATGGCTTCGCTGATTTTTTAAAAATCACTAATATTGGTCAAGTTCCTACATTTAAAACTTTTTATTTACAGTTGTATTCAAATTTAGAAATGATCAACAAATATATTGAATGTTTGGAAGAAGAATATGGAGAAGCAGGAACTTTATTTGGAGATATAACGTTTGACTTGCATCCTAATTATTAAGTCTAGAGGTGGTCTTGGTAATAGACCACCTTTTTATATTGAGTGGTGATGTGATGAATTTTACTATAAACTTTCTTTGTGTAGCAATATTAGATAATGTGGTATAATTTTAGATGTATGGAGGTAGTGACAATGCTAAAAAAGAAAATAATATGTTTGTTAGTTGCGATAATGATGATTGCTTCACTATCTGGATGTGCAAATGAAAAGGCTACTATAACTACTACAGTTTATCCTGTTAAATATCTTGTTGAAGCTATCGCTGGAGATAAGGTTGACGTTGAATATATCAGCACAGATGATTTCATTCAAAGAGCTACTTTAGTTGATGATTATGATGAAATCTTATCCAGAACTACTTTATTATTGTATATCGGTTCTTTAGAACCATATTTCGATGTTCATGAAGAAGTGTTTGAAAACTATCAGTTTGAAAAGATTGATTTAGCTAACTTGTCAGCTATTGATGGATTTAAGAGATATACAATCGTTAATGCTGATGGTGTTAACGTAGTTAGGGAATCTGATTATTATGTCAGCGATTTGTTTGCTTTAACAGATGTTTATAAGAAAGACCCATTTATCTGGATTGATCCAATCGCAATGAGCTCTATGGCTGCTACTATTAAAGAATGGCTACAGGACTATTATCCAGAAAATACATTAGTGTTTGAAAACAACTTTAAGGAATTACAGTCTACTTTAGTTAGAATGGATGCAGAGTATCAAACACTAAAATCAATGAGCGATGTTAAGATTGCTAGCGTTACTGCTACATTTGGTAACTGGCAGAAACAATATGGCGTACAGGTATATCCATTAGTTTTATCAAAGTATGGTGTTTTACCTACTGATGAACAATTAGAGTTTATCGAAAACGCTATAAAGGATAATAAGGTTAAATATATAGTTTTAGATGAGACTTTACCTGAAGATATGCAGCAGTTGTACCAAAAGGTTAAGGAAGATTTAAAACTTGAAGAAATCAAACTATCAAGCTTATCAAGATTATCTGAAGATGATTTTGAAATGGGCAAAGATTACATCACAATCATGTATGAAAATTTAACTGCTTTAGAAAAAGCATTCAAATAGAAGTTTGGATTCAAACTTCTATTTTACTAATTAGAAGTAAGGAAGGAAGTAACTATGGAAAAGCTATTACTAATCGATGGAAATTCGATGTTATTTAGAGCATACTATGCAACTGTATATGGCTCAGGAAATATGAGCACATCTGATGGAATTCCAACAAACGCAATATATGGCTTTGCGCTAATGCTACAAAAGGCATTAAAGACTATTGAACCACAATATGTATTTGTGGCTTTTGACCATAGTAAAGCTACTTATAGACATAAAGAATATCCTGAATATAAGGGTACTAGAAGTGCTACACCAGAGGATTTAAAGACTCAATTTCCTATTATTAGAGAATATTTAGATGCTTTACATATTGTTCATTTAGAAAAAGAAGGTTTGGAAGCTGATGATATTATCGGCTCTTTAGCTAAGCAGAATAAACAATATGATGTTAACGTTCTAACAAGTGATAAGGATTTATTACAGATTGTTGATGATAATATCAAGGTTTGGTTAATGCATAAGGGAATTACTGATATCGCAATGATGGATGAAGCTGCTGTATATGAAAGATTTACTTTAAAGCCACTTCAAATCATCGATTTAAAGGGATTATCAGGAGATCCAAGTGATAATATTCCAGGAGTAACAAAGGTTGGAGATAAGACAGCCATCAAGCTATTAACTGAGTATGAATCTGTTGAAGGAGTATACCAGCATATCGATGAATTGAAAGGCAAGCTAAAAGAGAACTTAGTAAATGATAAGGATAAAGCTTTCTTATCAAAGAGATTAGCTACCATCATCGTTGATGCTGATTTATCAAATGATGTAACAATTTCAGATTGTTCTTACCAGAAAGAAGGTAAGGATGCATATATGTTCTATACTCGCTATCAGATGAAATCTTTAGCTAATAGAATCGATTTGTCTACTAGTGAAGAAACTACAGAAGTAAAACAAGAAACAAAACAATATAAATCAAAAGGTATCGTCTCTTTATCAAAGATTACTAGCGACTTATTAGTTGATAATACAGCTATCTATGTTGATGAAGATGGTATGGCTGGTATTTCTAATAGTAGTGAATGTGGATATATGGCTATTGAAGAATTACTAGCTAATAAACAGTTTGTTGAGTTTCTAGAAAGCGATAAAGTGAAGATTTTCTATGATATTAAAGCTTGGCATCATATCGCTTTGAAAAATGGTTTTAGTATTAATGGCAAAAATAAAGATTTAATGATTGAAGCTTTCTTACTAGATAGCTCTATCAAGCAGCTTGACGATTTACTTGTTAAATATGATTTGGCAATCACTAATAGCTCAAGTACTCAATTAGATTTATTCTCATCAGTTGATGGCACAAAATCAGCAGAAGTAGCTGATAAGCTATTATATTTAGCTGATGTACTAGAAGAGCAACTAAAGGAAAAGAACATGATGGATTTATACTATGATGTTGAATTACCTTTAGCGTTAGTTTTAGCTGAAATGGAATTTGAGGGAGTAAGAGTAAATGTAGATTTACTTGATAAGATAGCTGATAAAACTCAAGAAAAGATTAATGTTTTAGAAAAGTCTATCTATGACTTAGCTGGTAAGAAATTTAATATCAACTCACCTAAGCAGTTAGGTGCAGTTATCTATGATGATTTAGCTTTAGCTAGAAGCACTAAAAGAAGTACTGATGCTAAAGTTTTAGGAAAACTAATCAACACTCATCCAATTATTGGAGAGATTTTAGAATACCGTAAGTATGCAAAGCTTTATTCTACTTACGCTTTTGGTTTGAAGAAGTACATTGAAGATGATGGAAAGATTCATACAAAGTTTAATCAATGTATTACTGAAACTGGAAGATTATCAAGCAGTGATCCTAACTTACAGAATATATCAGTAAGAAATGAAGAAACTAGTGAGATAAGAGCAGCGTTTGTTCCTGAAGAAGGATGTGTTTTAGTTGGGGCTGACTATTCTCAAATTGAATTAAGATTACTTGCACATCTATCTAAGGAAGAAGGAATGATTGAAGCTTTCAAAGCTGGTGTTGATGCTCATACTAAGACAGCTATGGATATCTTTGGAGTAGAAGAAAAAGATGTTACATCTTTAATGAGAAGACAGGCAAAAGCTATCAACTTCGGTATTGACTATGGAATGAGCGCTTTTGGCCTATCTGAATCACTTGGTGTTTCAGTTGGTGAAGCAGCTAATTTCATTAATGAATATTTCAAAAAATATCCAAAGATTAAGCAGTATATGGATGACGCTATTGTTTCATGTACTCAAAAAGGCTATATCACTACTATGTTAAATAGAAGAAGAGAAATTCCTGAAATTAATAGTTCAAATCACAATATCAAAGAATTTGGTAAACGTGCTGCTATGAACGCTCCAGTACAAGGTAGCGCTGCTGATTTAATCAAAGTAGCTATGATTAAGGTGGCTGAACAATTAAAGAAGCAGGGATTAAAGTCTAAGTTGATTTTACAGATTCATGACGAATTAATCTTAAATGTTCCAATTGAAGAAACAGAAAAGGTTATGAAGTTAGTAGAAAAAGAAATGGAAAACGCTATGGAACTATCAGTACCATTAGTAGCTAAGAGCACTAGCGGTAGTAATTGGTTGGAGGTTAAGTAAGATGCCTGAATTACCAGAAGTAGAAACCGTAGTTAGAACTTTAGAAAGAAATCTTAAAGGTCAGACAATTAGGGATGTTAATGTCATTTATCCAAGGATATTAGATAATTGTGATAAAGAGAATTTTGTTAAGAAGTTAGTTGGACAGAAGTTTACTGATTTTTCTAGAAGAGGTAAGTTTTTAATCTTTACATTAACTGACTATATCTTAATTGCCCATTTAAGAATGGAGGGCAAGTTTTATATCTATACTAATGAGGTAGAAATTAATAAGCATACTCATGTAATTTTTAGCTTAGATGATTGTTTTGTGCATTATAACGATGTTAGAAAGTTTGGTCGATTCTATCTATATAAAAAAGATGAAAAGTTAGAAGCTATTAGTAAATTAGGTTACGAACCTTTTGATGATAATCTAACTAGCGATAAGTTAAAGGTAATATGCAGAAACAATAATACAGCTATTAAGACTCAACTATTAGATCAATCTATGATAGCTGGTATAGGCAATATCTACGCTGATGAAATTGATTATTTAGCTGACATTAATCCAGAAAGAAAAGCTAAATTTATTAGTGAAGATAAATGGGATGTAATAATTTCTGCTACTAAATCTACATTAGCTAAAGCTATCCAAGCTGGTGGTACAACAATTAGATCATATACTTCTTCATTAGGTGTTACTGGACTATTCCAACTATCATTAAATGTTCATACTAGAGAAGATGAACCTTGTAATAAATGTGGAAGTATTATTAAAAGAATAAAGCTAAATGGTAGAAGTACTTACTATTGTCCAAATTGTCAAAAGAAACAGCCTGTAGTTATGGCTATTACTGGAACAATTGGTTCTGGTAAATCTACAGTTACAAAATTAATTGAAGAAGCAGGTATTAAAACTATCAGTTGTGATGAGATTAATAGGGAACTATTAGATAGTAAGGAAACAATTGAGCATTTAGCTACTATATTTAAGTGCGATGCTAGTATTTTAGATAAGAAGTACATCTCTGATCAGATATTTACTAATAAGGAAATAAAAGGTAAGGTTGAAGAGTATTTACACAAAAGAATTCTTGAAGAGATTAACGATTGGATTAAATCTAATCAAGATGAATCACTTTTACTAGTAGAAGTACCATTATTATTTGAAGTTAACTGGAATAAACATTTTGACTTCAATATCACTGTTGTTAGCGATAAGGAAACAACGTTAAGCAGATTAGTTGATTATAGAGGTTTCTCAATTGAAGAAGCTACTAGAAGGTACGATAATCAATTGCCTGCTAGTCAAAAGGTTGATAAGAGTGATTATGTAATCACAAATAATGGAAGTATTAGTGATTTGACTAATGAGGTAGTTAAGCTTTTAAAAAAGCTATAGAAATAAAAAAGGAGATACAAAGATGATTACAGTTTATGGAAGTAACACTTGCCCTGGCACTTTAAACTTTTTAAGGGTATTAACTGAAAATGGGGTTATGCCAAACTTCGTTAACGTTACTGGCAGTATTGGTTTATTAAAGGAATTTATGTTGATTAGAGATACTAATCCTGTTTACCAAGGTATTCAGGGAAGCGGTAGAGTAGGGTTCCCATTAATCAAACTTGAAGATGGAACATTCACTTTGGATGCTAATAAAGTTTTAGCTGATTTAGGGATCAACGAAACAATCAATTATACAAGATAAGAGAGTTAGGATATCAGATACATCTGGTATCCTTTTTTCAAAAATGATGAAATTTAGTAAATATTGTTTTGGGTTTGTGCTATGATATTAGTACAATGCCAAAAATTGGTTTTTGTGAAAGGAGAAGATTATGGAAGGTAGAAATATCTATTCAGTTGTAAGTGATAAGCCATTATATATGGACTATAAGCGTTTATTAACTACACTATATACACCTATGATCGGTAAAAACGCTAGTATTGTCTACTTATCTTTAATCGACGATATTGGTGAATCATTCAATAATACTTTAAGTAAGCTTTGTACTATGAATGATTTGGATATCGACTCTTTACAGAAGGCAATCGAAAAGTTGGAACAATTCGAACTTTTAAGAACATACTTAAAAAATGATACTTATCTATTTGAAGTATGTAATCCATTAAGTGGCAAGGAATTCTTTAACCATGACGTGTATCCAAGATTATATCTTCATTACACATCTAAGGAATACTATCAAAAAGCTTACAATCAGTTAGTTAATGATTCTATTGATAAAGATGGCTTTACTAACATTACTCATCCTTTCGATTCTTCACTATTCAATAGTTGGACTAATGAAAGTGAATTAGACTATAAGGAAGTGAGAAATACTACTAATGAAGTAACTAGTATAGCTATAGATTTTGATTATGAAGTATTTACTAGAGACTTATCTCCATTAAAGATGCCAGTAGTTTTAAGAACAAGTGAAAATATGCAGAGCATCGGTAGATTAGCTACTATTTATTGTATCGCTCCTGAAGATATGACAACTCTTGTTTATCGTAGCATCGATCATGAAAATGAGATTCTAGATTTAGATGGCCTTTTAAAGAGATGCATTAACTTTAAAGGTTACGATACTAACAAAAACAAAAATGACTATTCAAGTCATCCAGTAGCTTTCTTATCTGGTAAACAAAGTATACCAGTAAGTAGCGCTGATAAAAGATTAATTCAATACTTGCTTGTAGATTGTGGTTTCTCAAATGAATTAACTAATT
This sequence comes from Erysipelotrichaceae bacterium, assembly GCA_045599505.1. Lineage (GTDB taxonomy): Bacteria > Bacillota_I > Bacilli_A > Erysipelotrichales > Erysipelotrichaceae > UBA1783. The sequence continues at coordinate 18,913 of JAZRWC010000044.1, forward strand.
ATCTATTAGAAACTACATTAGAAAACACAAATAACAAGCTATCTAAATCATACGTTGAAAAGCTTGCCTCTACTTGGATTAGACAGAAGGTTGATTCAATTGAAAAGGCAAAGCAGGCAAATGATGTCAATTTCAAAACTGCCAATACAGTTAAGCAAGATTACAGAAGTGCTGATATGGATATCTCTGATAAGGATATCGAAGAGTTCAGAAGAAAGCTTTATGCTAAGGAGAAATAATTTATGGAAAAATTAAATTTACCAAGAACATCTGGACTATTTAAAGAAGAGTTATTACAGAAAGTTAAAAACAATCCTTACGCAAAAGAAATGATTGTCAGATACAACTTAACTGAAAGAGATATCGAAAGAAATCTTATCGCCTTAGCTAATTATTGTGAGAAGACAGCTTATTGTAGAGAAGTTTGTAAGTCATTAGATATGTGCAAAAATCCTGATAAGGGATACGGTTGTTATTTGGATGAGAATCTATATGAAGAATTAGTTCCATGCAGATTTAAAAAGAAAGCTGATTCATTAATTGCTCATAAAAATAATTACTTATTATGCGATTTATCAGAAAATTCTTTAACTAATGATCTTGATAATATCGATTTATCAAATGAAACTAAAGAGTATAAGGAAGTATATCGTTGGGCAAAGATGTGGTTAGATGAATACCAAGATCAGGATAAAGGTTTATATTTCTTTGGCCCTTTAGGAACAGGCAAAAGCTATTTAGCAAGCTGTTTGACTAATGCTTTAGCTAAGAAGGGTAAGAAAGTTGCCTTTGTCAACTTCCCAAGATTATGTACTGATTTAAGAAACAACTACAATACTGAGGATTATCTTGATAATACATTAAGAAAGTTAAGAACAGCTTACTTATTAGTACTAGATGATATCGGTGCTGAAAATATGACAAATTTCATTAGAGATGATGTATTATTTACAGTATTGGATTATAGAATGGAGCATGGTAAAAAGACAGTATTTACTTCCAATTGCTCTATCGAGATGCTACAGAGAAGATTAGCGTCTACTAGTAATTCATCAGACGATGTTAAGGCTGATAGAATTATTGAAAGAATAAAAGCTTTGACTGACACAGTACCTGTAGGAGGCGCTTCTAGAAGAAAGCTTTATTAGGAGGTATTTTGTATGACTAGAACAATCGCAGTATTAACTAGTGGTGGTGATGCACCTGGAATGAACGCTGCTGTTAGAGCAGTAACAAGAAGTGCTTTAGCTAAAGGCTATAAGGTTTATGGCGTTAGAGATGGCTATGCTGGACTAGTTAAAGGTGATTTTATCGAGCTAGATAGAACAAGTGTTTCAGATATATTGTTTAGAGGTGGTACTTTCTTAGGTACTGCAAGATGTCCAGAATTCAGAAAAGATGAAGTTCAAAACATCGCAATTGAACAGATGAAGATGGCTGGAATTGATTCGCTTGTTGTTATTGGTGGAGATGGCACTTATAGAGGTGCTTACTCACTATGTAAAAAGGGTATCAACTGTATAGGTATTCCAGGAACAATCGATAACGATTGTCCAGGAACACAATTTACTATTGGTTTCTATACAGCTTTAAATACAATCGTTGAGGCAATAGACAAGGTAAGAGATACTTCAAGCTCTCATCACAGATGCTCAATAGTTGAAGTTATGGGTAATCATTGTGGTGATTTAGCTTTATATGCTGGTATCACTTGCGGTGCTGAAATCGTTATTATTCCTGAAGATGACTTTAGAGAAGAAAAGGTTTTAGCTAAGCTATGTCGAATCGATAAGGAAAAGAAAGGTAGAGCAGCTATCGTTGTTGTTACCGAAAAATTAATTGATGTTCACGCACTTGCTCAAAAGGTTTCTGAATTAACAACTTTTGCAGGTCGTGCAACAATTCTAGGACATATCCAGCGTGGTGGATCTCCTGTACCTGAAGACAGATTATTAGCTACAAGATGTGGCGATAAGGCCGTTCAGTTATTATCAGAAGGTAAATCAGGCTTGTGCGTAGGAATCATCGATAACAAGATGGTTGCTACAGATATTATTGAAGCTATTGACAATCCTATCAAGAAAACAAGAGAGCTTCTTGATATGTTTGAAGAGATGGCTTAAAAGGAGTTGAAAAATGAGAAGAACAAAAATTGTATGTACAATTGGTCCAGCTAGTGATAACGAAACTATGATGAATAACTTAGCTAAGGCTGGAATGAACATTGTGCGCTTAAACTTCTCTCATGGCACTCATCCAGAGCATTTAAACAAGATTAAGCTTGCTAAGACATTAAACGCAAAGCATGGCTATAACTTAGGTATTATGCTTGATACAAAGGGACCAGAAATCCGTACAGGAAATATGGAAAATGGTCGTGTTGATTTCAATAAGGGTGATGTTGTAAGAGTAGTTAGAGAAGATGTTGTTGGTAATAAGGAAAGATTCCATATCAATTGTGATGAATTATATGATGATATCACTACTGGTAATATTATCTTAATCAACGATGGTAAGTTAACTTTAAAGGTTTTATCAACTGAAGAAGATGGCTTTACTTGCGAGATAGCTAATTCTGGTCCAATCCAGACTAGAAAAGGTGTTAACGTTCCAAATGTTAAGCTATCAATGCCATTTGTCAGCGAAAAGGATGATGCTGATATCAGATTTGGCGCTAGAAATGGTGTAGACTTTGTTGCTGCTTCATTTGTTAGAAGAGTTGATGATGTTTTAGCTATCAAAAAGATTTTAGCAGAAGAAGGACATCCTGAAATTGAAATCATCGCTAAGATTGAAAACCAGGAAGGTTATGATAATATTGAATCTATTTTAGATGTAGCTGATGGAGTAATGGTTGCCAGAGGTGACTTAGGTGTTGAAGTATCATTCGCCTTAGTTCCAATTTATCAGAAACATATTATTAGAGTAGCTAATAAGAAGGGTAAGCCAGTTATCACAGCAACACATATGCTAGAAAGTATGGTTGGAAATCCTAGACCAACTAGAGCAGAAGCATCCGATGTAGCTAACGCTATTTTCGATGGAACTGACTGCATCATGTTATCTGCTGAAAGTGCTTCTGGTGAATATCCAGTTGAAGCTGTTAGAACAATGGCAACAATCGCAGAAGAATGTGAAAAGGAATATAACTACGCTAGCTATCTAGAAAGAGCTATCGATGATTCTACAAGAACTATGTCAGATGCTATCGGTATCTCAGTAGCTGAAAGCTGTTTAACAATGGAAAATATCAGCGCCATCATGGCATTTACTGAAACTGGTGGTACTCCAAAAAGATTAATGAAGTATAAGCCAACAGCACCAATTATTGCGGCTACTAACTCATTATCTACATGCAGAAAACTATCAATGTACTCAAATGTATATCCTGTATATGCACCAAATATCGTTGATGCTGACTTATATGATATTACTGCAGGTCAGGTTGCTCAACAGATGAATTTACCAGTAGGTTCTACTTATATCATTACAGCTGGCTGGCATTCAGGACATGGCAATACAAATACAATGAGATTTGCAGAAGTTGTCGAAAATAAGGAAGAACAATAATAAAAATAGTAAAAATAGGGAAAAATAGGGCAAATTATATGTCCTATTTTTTATTTTGTATTCACAATTGAAAATCACTTTGATAAAATATTATTTGTATATTTGGATAAGGGAATAGACAATATGCATTTATGAGCTTTCATTTTTGTGTGCTTTATTCATTTTGGAAAAATATATGTAGTAGTTTTATGAGAGGGGAAAGAAATATGAAGACAATTGTTAATAAAACTATCGTTTCTCTTTTAGTTTTAGCAATGGTATTCTCAATGGCTGCTTGTGGAAGTAAGAAGGGTGGACATGATACATCTTATGTTGAAGACAACGCTTCTTATACAATGCATTATGGTGTTAACTCATTACCAACAAGCTGGAACAACCACACATATCAGTCAAATGATTGTACTTATGTAACCGATTATACTGAAGATGCTTTATATACATTCGATTATAACAGTACTAAGGATGGATACCAGATCGTTCCTAGTATGGCTGCTGAAATGCCAAAAGATGTAACTAAGGACTATGTTGGTCAGTATTGCATCACAGAAGAATCTGAACACCAGGTTTACGAAATTAAATTAAAAGAATGGTTAAAGTATGATAATGGTGATCCTATCACTGCTAAGGAATTCATCGAATCTGCTAAGTTATTAATGAATCCAGTTGCTGCTAACTATAGAGCAGATAACTTCTATTCTGGTAACTTAAAGGTTTATGGTGCTGAAGAATATGTTAAGAGTGGTTCATATTCATTAAGCGAATTCGTTAGTGCTGATTATGGTGATGACGAATACATCGATCCAAGCGAATTCACAGTAAGTGAAGAAGGCTATTTACAGGTTGATGGAATGGATGTTGTTGTTGATTTAACTAGTGGTGGTAACTGGGGCTCTAACGGCTTAATGGATTACTATGACTATGGTTATATCGTAGACACAGAAGAAGACTACAACGCATTAGCAGATGCTGCTGATGAAAATGGTTGGGTTAAGTTAACTGAAGAAACATTAGTTGCTGTTCAGAATTGTATCGCAGAATTACACGGCTACGCTACTGCAGATGATTATGCAGAACAAGAAGCTGGTGACTATGCTTACATGGAATTCGAAGAAATGGCATTCTTTGGTGGCGTTGGTGAAGAATTCACTTGGGATCAGGTTGGTTACTTCGCTAAGGATGACTATACATTAGTAGTTGTTTTAACTAAGCCATTAAGTGGTTTCTACTTAAATTACTCATTAGCAAGCAATATGAACTTAGTTCATATTCCTACATACACAGCTTGTGAATCTATGGAAGGTGGCGTTTACGCTAACACTTATGGTACTTCTGTAGATACATACATGGGCTATGGTCCTTATAAGTTAACTGCTTATATCGATTCTTCAGAAATGACATTAGAAAGAAACGCTAACTGGCATGGTTATTTCGAAGAAGAACATAAGGGTCAGTACCAGACAACTGCTATCAACTACAAGCAGGTTTCTGAAGCTGCAACTCGTTTAGAAATGTTCTTAAAGGGTGAATTAGATTCTTATGGATTACAGGCAGAAGATATGGCTGATTACGCTGGTAGTGATTTCACTTACTATACAGAAGGTGACTCTACTTGGTTCATCGCATTAAACCCAGATTTAGATGGTTTAGCAAATGCTGAAGCTGTTTCATCTCCAGTAACTGCAGGTAACACTGTTGTTAAGAGAATCTTAGCTGTTCCTGAATTCAGAATGGCATTATCATTCTCAGTAGATAGAGCTGCTTATGAATTAGCTTTAGACCCAACTGGTTCTCCTGCTAAGGCTTTATATGGTAACATGATTATTTCTGACCCAGATAATGGTACAGCTTATAGAACAACTGATGAAGCTAAGAGCGTTATCACTAAGTTCTGGGGCTTATCAGATGAAATCGGTGAAGGTAAGGAATTCGCTACAGTTGATGCTGCTATCGAATCTATTACTGGTTACGATTTAGCTGGTGCTAAGGAATTATTCGCTACTGCTTACACTAAGGGTGTTGAAGCAGGTTATATCCCTTCTGGTGATAACTGGGAAGTTCAGATCATCATTGGTCAGCCAGGTTCTGGTTCTTCTAAGTACTACAATAATGGTTACCAGTTATTAAAGCAGGTATGGACAGATGCAGTTGTTGGAACTCCATTTGAAGGACATGTTGAATTTACTCAGTCACAGCCTTTAGGTTCTTCTAACTTCTCAGCATACTTAAAGAACAATTCAGTTGACTTATTATTCGGTGTAGGTTGGACAGGAAGCGCATTAGATCCTTATGGATTAATTGAAGCTTACGTTGAACCTAACTACCAGTATGACCCAGCTATCGACTACACTACAATTGATTCAACTGTAGTTATCGATGGTGTTGAATACACTGCAAGTGCTTATGATTGGTACTTAGCATTACAGGGTGAAGAAATCGAAGCAGTTGCTGCTGACGGTTCTACTACTGTTGTTAACGCTGGTACTAACGCTGAAAATTCATTACGTTTAGCTGTATTAGCATCAGTTGAAGGTGCAGTATTACAGCAGTACACAATGATTCCAGTTGGCTTAGATGCAAGTGCTTCATTAAAGGGTATGAGAGTTCAGTACTACACTGAAGAATACGTATATGGTATGGGCCGTGGTGGTATCCAGTATACTACATATGCTATGGATGACGCTGCTTGGAGCAAGTACGTTTCTGAACAGGGCGGAACTTTAGATTACAAATAAGCCGATAAGTTATTATCAAAACTAATTAAGACTTCTAGCTATATGCTAGAGGTCTTTTTTTGCTTTTATCTTATAAAATCTTGGAAAGAGCATTACTTAAGTAAGTGAATGTGATACAATATATTTTGTGTTATTATCAGTTGTTTTAATAATGCTAATATGTATTTAAAAGGTTAGGAGTGGGCATTATGTATTTATTTAAGTACATACTGAAACGTATTGCGTTGATGTTTATGACATTCTTCATCATCATCACAATGTGTTTCGTTTTTGTTAAGCTTCTTCCAAACGTTCCTGCCGAGCAGTTCGGTAAGGATATGGCCTTAATCTTACAGAGAAGAGAGTTACTAGGCTATAACCTTCCAATTATGCAACAGTACGCCAGATTCTGGAAATTCGCATTGCAGGGATATTTTGGAACAAGTGAAGTTTTATATTTAGGTCAGGATGTTTGGAAGGTATTCGTTAGTAAGCTTCCTTTCACAATGGCAGTTAATATTTATTCAATTCTAGTTTCAATTCCATTAGGATTAATTCTAGGTATTATTGCGGCTTTAAAGAAGAATACTTGGCTTGACCATTTCATCTCTACTGGTGTAATGGTTGTAGTATCAGTTCCTTCTTTCGTATATGCTTTCTTAGTACAGTATATTTTATACTTCAAATTAGGCTGGGCTTCAGCAACAATGGATGCTAGCCAAGGCGCGTTCAGCTGGATTGGTTTCACTAGTATGATTCCAGCTATTTTATCTATGTCTTTTGGTACAATCGCTGGATTTGCCAGATTCACTAGAGCTGAATTAACTGAAGTATTAACAAGTGAGTTTATGTTATTAGCTAGAACTAAAGGTTTAACTAAGGCACAGGCTACAGTAAGACACGCTATGAGAAATGCGATGGTTCCTATCTTCCCAATGATTTTAGGTGAATTCATCTCAATTATGTCTGGTTCATTAATCATCGAGCAAATGTTCTCGATTCCAGGTGTAGGTAAGTTATATGTTAACTCTATCCAGTCAACACCACCTGATTACAACTTCTTTATGTTATTAAGTGCATTCTATACGTTGATCGGCTTAACTGCTGGTATCGTTATCGATATTAGCTACAGCATCATCGACCCTAGAATTAGAATGGGGGCTAAGTAATTATGGATAATGAAAAGTATACAAATATTCCTAAGGAAAAGTTCCAGTTAGCTAATAAGACAGATAGCCATGATAAGAAGTTTGATACTAAATCAGTTGGTTATTTTGGGGATGCATGGAATAGATTTAAGAAGAATAAGTCATCAGTAGTAGCTGCAGTAGTAATAGGTTTATTAGTTGTTTATTCAATTATCGGACCATATTTCTGTAACAAGGGTTATAGAGATAGCTACGCTACAGATAATACTATTATGAGATACCAATATTTATTACCAAAGATCAGCTTTATGGAAGGTACAGGTATTTGGGATGGCACTCAAAAGATCTCAGTATCTCAAAACAGATACTATCGTTTATTAGCTCAACAAGAAGAAACTGGTAACACAGTTATCGCTAAGGTTTTAGATGAGTATGAAGTAGATGATATCTTTAGAGGTAAGCAGAAGTACTATAAGGTTAGAGTAGACAGCTATGGTAGTTGTGATGCTTTCTTAGTGACTTTAACTTATGATCAATATGTTGAATTACAGAATTGGCAAGATGAGCAGCAGTTACAGGTAATTTTACCAAGAACTAATGTTGATGTTGCTGGTGGTGACAATAACATCTGGTACCAATGTGACCAGAAGGGTAATCCAGTATTTGATAAGAGTGGAAACTTTATTCCTAGCTACTTTACTGGAAATGATGAAGATTATTTCTCAAGTATGCGTTTAGCTAATGACCCATTCTTAAAAGGTGATAAGGTAAACTGCTTCTCATATGCTCAGAAGACTGGTACAGCTGCTTCAGGCTATAACTATGTTGTAAGAGTAAATGCCCAGAACTATTTCACATACAGATATGGCTTTGAACCATCATTTATCTTTGGTACTGATACTAATGGTTATGATATTTTTTCAAGACTTGCATCAGGTGCTCGTTTCTCATTTATCTTAGCTATCTTAGTATCTGCAGTTAACTTAACAATCGGTGCTATCTATGGTGCTATTGAAGGTTACTATGGCGGATTAACAGATATTATTATGGAACGTGTCAGTGATATTCTAGATGGTATTCCATTCATGGTTGTTACTGTATTATTCCAGTTACATTTATCAGGTAAGGTTGGTGCTATTCCTTCTCTAATCTATGCCTTCGTCTTAACAGGATGGATTGGTATGGCTTCTAGAGTTAGAATGCAGTTCTACCGTTTCAAGAATCAGGAATATGTACTAGCTGCTAGAACATTAGGCGCTAGCGACTGGTCAATTATGTTTAAGCATATTTTCCCTAACAGCTTAGGTACAATCGTTACAGGTTCAATTTTAGCTATTCCAGGTGTTATCTTCTCTGAAACATCTTTGACATACTTAGGTATTATCAATCTAGATTCACCTACTATGTCTTCAATCGGTTCTATGTTAGCTAATGGACAATCAGTAATGACTAGCTAACCACATATTATGCTATTCCCAGCATTGTTTATCGCAATTCTGGAAATCTGCTTCAACTTGTTCGGTAATGGCTTAAGAGATGCTCTTAACCCATCATTACGTGGAACGGAGGATTAATTTATGGAAAAGAAGTTAGAAGTTAGAAACCTTAAAATATCTTTCCGTACTCAACAAGGTACATTAAAAGCTGTAAGAGATATCAGCTTTGACTTATACAAGGGCGAAACACTAGCTATCGTTGGTGAATCAGGTTCAGGTAAGTCAGTAACAAATAGAGCTATTATGGGTATCTTAGCAGGTAATGGAACTATCGATGGTGGTGAAATTATCTACGATGGACAAGACTTAGTTCAGATTTCTGAAGAGAAGTTCCATAAGATCAGAGGCGATAAGATCGCAATGATCTTCCAGGACCCAATGAGCTCATTAAACCCTATTATGAAGATAGGTAATCAGTTAACAGAAGCTATGTTATTAAAGAATAGCGCCTCTAGAAGAAACGCTAAGAAGTTATTTAATGACAAGTTAACTGTATTAAATCAATATATGGACTTAGCAGATCCTACAAGCGTGGAAAAGAATAAGAGCGACTGTTCTACTTTTGACCAGTTCACTATCAATTCAACAAAGCTTGAAGGTGAATTCAATACAGTTCATACAGCTGCTGAAGAATTATTATTAGATGTTAACGATTTATTATTCTTAATTGAAAAGAAACAGAACGTTAACTTAAAGAAGGAATTAAAGGATTTTGTTAAGAGAGCTCCAAAGACAATTCATCCAAGAGTTGTCGATGATAGTGCTAAGCTTAACGAGTTAGTTTCGACTATTAATTCTGATATTTCTAAGGTAGTTAAAAACGCCGTTCCAGAAGGATTAGTAGAACACTTAACTGAGCTTGCAGCTTTATTAGATAAAGCTACAAGTAAGGGCAAGCCAAACTTCTTCTGTGAAGGTTATTACAAGATGGTGAATCCAACTGCTGATTTAGATTCTTTAGATTTGGAAGAATGTAACGCAATGGTTAGAAAGTACTTAGATGATAATTTCATGAATGACTTTATCGCTAAGGGTTCTGCTGCTTTACAGTTCGCTCATAATGAATCTATGGATAAGAAGAAGGCAGTAGTTGCTGAATTAGAAAGCGCAATCGATTTCTTTAAGGCTGAAACATTAGAACACAAGTCTTCTAGTGAATTAGCTGATAAGTTAAGCAAGTTAGTTGAAGACGCTATTGATAAGTTAGCTAACGCTAAAAACGGTGTGGAATACACATTCGCTACTAGCATTACTAAGAATATCAAGAAGTACTTCGATGGAATCAAGCATAACGAAAATGAAAAGAAGAGATTCGCTAAGGAAACAGCTAAATATGATCGTTTAGTATCTAAGGGAAAGACACCTGATTGGAAGGTTGCACCAGAAGTATTATTCGATTTAGAAGATGGTAAAAAGGCAATCGTTACAACAATTAGCGAGTTATTAGCTAGCTATGATAAGGACTTCGCTAAGGACAACTTTGATGGTGCTAAGGAAATGGTTGATTTAATCGACTATATGAAAGAGCAGGCTAGTTCATTAGTATTCAAGATTACTAAAAAGACAGCTAAGGCTAGAGCTATCAAGTTAATGGAAGAAGTTGGTATCCCTGAACCATCAATCAGATACAACCAGTATCCATTTGAATTCTCAGGTGGTATGAGACAGAGAATCGTTATCGCTATCGCCTTAGCAGCTAATCCAGATATCTTAATCTGTGATGAACCTACTACTGCCTTAGACGTAACAATCCAAGCTCAGATTCTAGAATTAATTAACAAGTTAAAGGAAGAAAGACATTTATCTGTCATCTTCATTACTCATAACTTAGGTGTAGTAGCAAATATGGCTGATAGAATCGCAGTTATGTATGCTGGTAAGATCGTTGAAGAAGGAACTGCTGATGAAGTATTCTACGAGCCTAAACATCCATATACTTGGGCATTATTATCTTCAATGCCTGACTTGGATACAAAGGATAAGTTGGAAGCTATTCCAGGTACTCCTCCTAACATGATTTATCCTCCAGTTGGCGATGCATTCGCAGCTAGAAATAAGTATGCATTAGATATCGACTTTGAAATGCAGCCACCAATGTTTGAGGTTAGTGAAACACATAAGGCAGCAACTTGGTTATTACATCCAAATGCTCCACATATCGATCCTCCAAAGATCGTTACAGACCGTATTGAAAGAATGAGAAAGAAGGAGGCTGAAAATAATGGAAAGTAAAGAAGTACTATTATCAGTCAAGAATCTTGAACAGTTCTTCAAGATGGGAAGAAATGATTTAAAGGCTGTAAATAACGTAAGCTTTGACATCTACAAGGGCGAAGTATTCGGTTTAGTAGGTGAATCAGGCTGTGGTAAGACTACTACAGGTAGATCAATTATCCGTTTATACGATATCACTGGTGGTAGTGTATACTTCAAGGGACAGAGAATTGCTGCTGGTACAAGAAGATACAAGGAAGCAATCTCTAATGCCAAGAAGGAAAAGAAGACTTGCAGTGATTCTGCAAGATTGAAAGAACTTGATGAAATCATCAAGACTAACAAAGAAGAAATCAAGAAGGCTAAATACGATCACAAACATGCTGATAAGAAGATATATACTCAGATTCAGATGATCTTCCAGGACCCTATCGCTTCACTTGACCCAAGAATGACTGTTAAGGAAACAATCGCTGAAGGTTTAAGAATCAGAGGCGTTAAGGATGAGGAAGTTATCGAAAAGGAAGTATTCAGAGTATTAGATATGGTTGGCTTAGTAAGTGAACATGCTTCAAGATATCCTCATGAATTCTCAGGTGGTCAAAGACAGAGAATTGGTATCGCTAGAGCAATCGTATTAAACCCTGAATTAATTATCGCCGATGAACCTATTAGTGCCTTAGACGTATCTATTCAGGCTCAGGTAATTAACTTATTAAATGATTTGAGAAAAGAATTAGGATTAACTATCTTATTCATCGCTCATGACTTATCAGTTGTTAAGTATTTCTCAGATCGTATCGCAGTTATGTATTTTGGTAATATGGTAGAGTTAGCTACTTCTGATGAATTGTTCGCTCATCCATTACATCCATATACAAGATCATTATTAAGTGCAATTCCTTTACCAGACCCACATTTAGAGAAGTCTAGAAAGAGAATTACATATAACCCATTAGCTGATCATGATTACTCAGTAGATCAGCCAGAATTAAGAGAAGTTGCTCCTGGACACTTTGTTCATTGTAACAAGGAAGAATTCGAAAGATTCCAGGCGGAATTAGCTAAAGAAAATGAAACTAAATAAACAGTTCTTTTATAGCTTATTTATAGCTGTATTATCCTTTGTGACTATATGTATGGCAAATGGAGCTTTCAAAAGTGATAGCTTAGCTAATACGTTAAGATTTACTTGCGATGCTGCTTTTGCGGTAGGCGTCATATTTACAGGTATCGGGCTAATTATCTTCAGTAGCGATTCTGGCACTTTTGATGGTTTCTCATTCTCTGTACACAAGTTGTTAACTTTAGGAAGAAGAAACGAAAAGGATATTCTTGAGGGCTATGGTTCTTATAAGGAAAGAAAGCACCAGAAGAAAGCTGAGTATGGCCACTATTTAGTAGTAGGAGGAGCATTCTTAGTGATCGCAGTCATTTTGGTGATTGGATTTAACAAGGTTTATTAGTAGTTGTAGATGGTAGTTGACGAAAGTTAGCTGCCATCTTTTTATAATTGATTGATTATATGTTATTAGTAAGTGGTAAAATATAATTGTAAGTAAAGGTAGTGATAATATGGATTTTCAAGAAGCTTTGAAGAAATATCAGGATGGAACTGCTACTGATGAAGAAGTAGTATTTGTCGAAGATACAGTTTATGATGCTAGAGCATTAGCTAAAACAAGATTAAGAAAAGATAAGACTCCAGAAAAGGTGACTTTCGGTCAAAAGATTAAGAGATTTTTTATTAAGGTTGTAGTTGTGTTGTTTATTCTAGTTGGACTTTTTGGATATGGATATTTTAAGGTTAGCTCAAGTGCTAAAGAAAATATCTATTTAACTAAGGCTATGGCAGAATCAAACGCTAATACGTTTATCTTAAATGAGTTAAATATGTCAATTAACTCTACAGTAAAAAAGCTAAATTATTCTAGAAAGCTAGTAGCCAGCTATCCATTAGAAAGAAGCTACTACCTATATGTTTTCACACTTCAGATTGATTCTAAAGGAACATATGTGGTGGAAGTAGATGGGTATAGTGGAAATATAACTTATTACAAAGCAAAGTAAAACAAAGGGATGAGAATTGCAAGTTCTCATCCCTGATTTTTTATCCAACGTATGTCTTTTCTTTTGTAAAGCTGTTTAATACTTCACAACCATCCTTAGTAACCATTACTAGATCTTCAACTCTTACGCCATTGAAACCAGTTAAATAGATACCTGGTTCAATAGAGAAGCACATACCTTCTTCAACAACAACTTCATCAACTGAGCTTACATCATATCCTTCATGAACTTCTAAGCCGATGCCATGTCCTGTACGATGAGTGAAGTACTTGCCATATCCTGCTTCTTCGATAACACTTCTTGCAGCCTTATCAATTTCACAATATTTAACTCCTGGCTTAATCATAGCTTCAGCAGCTAAGTTTGCCTTATGACAGATGTCATAAATTTCTTCAAACTTTGTGTTTTCACCACAGAAGTATGTTCTAGTCATATCTGACATATATCCTTTATAATCACCACCCATATCGATGATAATCATATCACCTTCTTTTAGAACTGTATCATCGCTCATATGATGAGGATCAGCACCATTAGGACCAAAGGCAACGATTGCGTCAAATGATGAACCACCAAATTCCTTAGCGAACATTTCAGTTAGCTTATCATGAATTTCATTTTCAGTAACACCAACTTTTAGGAATGGAACAATTTGGTTCATTACCTTATCGTTCTTTTTAGAAGAGATTCTCATTAATTCTCTTTCTTCTTCATTTTTGATTGAACGGATATGAGTAATTAAGATAGATCCGCTAACGAATTTAGCTTGGTAGTTATTTAATAATCTGATTAAGAAGCCGCTAGGCCACTTATCATCGATAGCTACAGTCTTACCAGTTAAATACTTTGATAAGATAGCTACTGAATCTTCAATATCATCATACCAGATGATGTTGTAGTCTTCTGATTCACTAACATTGAATAGCTTGTTGGCGATTAATGTAGGCTTATCATTCTGATTGACGATAAGAGCTAATAATCTTTCACCAGCATGTACAATTACATTAGCGAAGTATTTTAGATTATAGAAATCTGAAACAACAATTTCATCGATTGAATTTTTCTTTAATTCATTCTGTAGAGTTAAAATTTTACTATTCATAATTAAATCTCCAATTCTGATAATATTTTAATCCTAATTTGAGATAAAGTGAATAGAAACACCTTTCAATGGTATAATATTGAAAAAGGAATTGAAGTTTATGAAATTAGCATTTTTTGATTTATTAGAGCATGAAAAGCAGCTTGTTGAAAACTACAAAACTGAGCATCCAGAAGTTCAGTTAGATACTTTCAATTGCTCATTAACTACAGATAATTTGGATATGGTTAATGGGTATGACGCTGTAACATTAGTGTCTTACAGCAAGGTAAATAGAGACGTTTTAAGAGGTTTAAAGGATAGAGGTATCAACTATATATCTACTAGAACTATCGGCTTTGATCACATCGATATCGCCTCAGCAAACGAATTTGCTATGCATGTTTACAATGCTTACTATCAACCAAATAACGTAGCTGATTTTACAGTTATGCTTATGTTAATGATGCTTAGAAAAGCTAAGATTTCTGTATGTAGAGCACTAGTTAATGACTTTTCATTAGATGGCATGCAGGGTAGAGAAATGCGTTCAATGACTATTGGAGTAGTTGGTACTGGTAAGATTGGAGCGCAGGTAATTAGAAATTTATCAGGATTTGGTTGCAAGATTTTAGCTTATGATCCTTACAAAAATGAATCTATTAAGAATCTATGTGAATATGTAAGTATGGAAGAAATATATGATAAGTGCGATATTATCTCACTTCATGTTCCATTGACTGATGAAAACTATCATCTTATTAATAGGGAATCTATTTCAAAGATGAAAGATGGGGTTATTATCATCAATACTGCTAGAGGTCAATTAATCGATACTGAAAGCTTGATTGAAGGTTTAGAGCAAGAGAAAATCGCTGGAGCAGCCATTGACGCTATTGAGCAAGAAGATGGTATTATGCATATTCATGTTGGTACTAAAATCTTGGATGACAGTAAAAGAAATCTATTGTATTTAAAGCAATTCCCTAATGTTATATACACTCAACATTATGGATTCTATACCGTTGAAGCTAGTGAAAGTATGACTAATTGTGGCATTACTTCATTAGTTGATGGTATTAATGGTAAAAAGTTGGTCAACGAGGTAACTAAACACTAAAACGATTGACTTTTAAAGCTATTTTATGTTTAATATATATAAATGCGATGAATAAGACACGAAGTATTCATTAACTGATTTAGAGAGAATCGTGGGTGGTGAAAACGATTTGAGGTTGGTTTACTTTACTACTTAGGAGCAGGCTTCGAAAGAATGTCCCGTTAGTAACGTTATAGCTTATGAGAAGTAACTAAGGTGGTACCACGTCAATTAACGTCCTTTTATAATAAAAGGACGTTTTATATTTTTAGGAGGAATTTATGATTAACATTAAAGAAGATGAAAAGCTAAATGTTCTTAATCATTCTTGTGCACACTTATTAGCTCAAGCAGTTAAACATTTATATCCACAGGCTAAATTCTGGGTTGGACCAGTAATCGCTGAAGGATTCTATTACGACATCGATATCGAAGGTGTAACTATCACTGAAGAAGATTTACCTAAGATTGAAAAGGAAATGAAGAAGATTGCTAAGGATGGTAAGAGAATCGTTAGAAGAGAAATCTCTAAAGAAGAAGCTTTAGAAATGTTCGCTGATGATCCTTACAAGCTTGATCTAATCAATAATATGGATGAAGCTGATACAGTAATCTCTTGTTATAGCCAGGGTGACTTTACAGACTTATGTAGAGGACCACACGTAGAAACTGTTAAGGTATTAAAGAACTTTAAGTTATTAAAGACTAGTGGTGCTTATTGGAAGGGCGATGCTAACAATAAGATGCTACAGAGAATTTATGGTATCTGTTTTGAAACAGAAGAAGCTTTAAACGAACATTTAAATATGATCGAAGAAGCTAAGAAGAGAGACCATAGAAAGTTAGGAAAGGAAATGGAATTATTCATGCTTTCTGACTATGGCCCAGGTTTACCTTTCTGGTTACCAAATGGTTTCACTTTAAGAAGAACTTTAGAAGATTTCTGGTTAGATTTACATAAGAAGAGAGGGTACTTAACAGTTGATACTCCAATCATGTTGAATAGACAGTTATGGGAAACAAGTGGACATTGGGATCATTATAAGGATGATATGTTCACAATCGAATGTGAAGATGGTACTTACGCTATCAAGCCTATGAACTGCCCAGGTGCAATTCTTGTTTACAACAATGGTTTACATTCTTATAAGGAATTACCATTAAGATATTCTGAATTAGGACATGTTCATCGTTATGAAGCTAGTGGTGCTTTAAATGGTTTATTCAGAGTTAGAGGATTCACTCAGGATGATGCTCATATCTTATTAATGGAATCACAGATCGGTGATGAAGTTGCTAAGATCTTAGACTTATATGATTATGTATATTCAATCTTTGGATTAAATTACTCAATCGAATTATCAACTAGACCTGATGATTTCATCGGTGAAATCGCAGTTTGGGATGAAGCTGAAAAGGCATTAGAAAAGGCTTGTTTAGCTACTGGTCATTCATTCAAGATCAATCCTGGTGATGGTGCATTCTATGGACCTAAGTTAGACTTCAAGTTAACTGACTCATTAGGCAGAATCTGGCAGTGTGGTACAGTTCAGTTAGATATGCAGTTACCTGGCAGATTCAATTGTACATATATCGCTGAAGATGGAACAAAGAAGACTCCAGTTATGATTCATAGAGCTTGCTTCGGTTCACTTGAAAGATTCATCGGTATCATTATCGAAAACTATGGTGGAAACTTCCCTGTATGGTTAGCTCCAGTTCAGTTTACAGTAATCCCAGTTAACACATTAGTCCATGGTGAATATGCAGCTAACTTAACTAAGAAGTTAACTGAAGCTGGATTCAGAGTTACTTTAGATGATCGTAACGAAAAGCTTGGCTATAGAATCAGAGAAGCTCAGATCAAGAAGACTCCAATTCAGTTAGTTATCGGTGATAACGAAGTAGCTAATAACTTAGTAACAATCAGAAAGCATGGCAGCAAGGATAGCGAGACAATGAGCGTAGAACAGTTTATTGAAGTTATGAGCGCTAACGTTGCTGAAAAGAAATAGAGGAATTTATAAAATGGCAAACGCTTGGAAAAAATACGAAAATAAAGATGAAGTAATGGCTTTTAACGATGGTTATATGGAATATATGACTAAGTCAAAGACTGAAAGAGAAGCAGTATGTGAAGCTATCAAGATTTGTGAAGCTAATGGCTTCAAAAATATTGAAGAATATATCGCTTCAGGTAAGAAAATCTTACCTAATGACAAGTTATACTATAGCCATATGGGCAAGTCATTAACAATGTTTGTTGTTGGTAGCAAGCCACTTGAAGAAGGTATGACAATTTTAGGAGCACACGTTGATTCTCCTAGATTAGACTTAAAGCAGCATCCTATTTATGAGGATCATGATATCTGCTTATTAGATACTCACTATTATGGTGGTATCAAAAATTACCAGTGGGTAGCTTTACCTTTAGCTTTACATGGTGTTGTATGCAAGAAGGATGGCACTAAGGTAAATGTTGTTATAGGTGAAGATCCAACTGATCCAGTAGTAGGTATTTCTGATTTATTACCACATTTAGCTAGAAAACAGATGGAAAAGGGTGCAGCTAACGTTGTTGAAGGCGAAGACTTAAATTTAACAATCGGTTCAATCCCTGCAACAAATGAAGAAAAAGAAGCTACTAAAAAGGCAATCTTAAGCTTATTAAAAGAAAAGTATGATATCGAAGAAGAAGACTTCTTATCAGCTGAAATCGAAGTTGTTCCTGCTGGAGCAGCTAGAAGCTATGGCTTAGATAAGGGAATGGTTATGAGCTATGGTCAGGATGACAGAGTTTGTGGTTACACAAGCATGATGGCTATGTTTGAAGTAGAAAATCCTTCTAAGACATTAGTTTGTTTATTAGTAGATAAGGAAGAAATCGGTTCAGTAGGTGCTACTGGTATGCATTCTAAATTCTTCGAAAATATCACTGCTGAATTAATGGAATTAAAGGAAGGTTATAGCGATCTTAAGTTAAGAAGAGCATTATCTAATTCAAAGATGCTTTCTTCAGACGTTTCAGCTGGCTATGATCCTAACTATCCATATGTTAACGAAATGAAGAACACTGCTTTCTTAGGTGAAGGATTATGTATCAACAAGTATACAGGTTCTCGTGGTAAGAGTGGTTCAAACGATGCACAGCCAGAATTCATCGCTGAAATCAGAGCTGCATTTGAAAAGCATAATGTTTCTTGGCAGACAGCTGAATTAGGTAAGGTTAATGAAGGCGGCGGTGGAACTATCGCTTATATCATGGCTAACTATGGAATGAACGTTATCGATGCAGGTGTTGCAGTTCAGAACATGCATGCTCCTTGGGAAGTTACAAGCAAGGTTGACGTATACGAAGCTAAGCAAGGATATGTTGCTTTCTTAAAGGAAATGTAATTATAGAATAGTATTAATACAAATGGATGTCTTATATAGGCATCCATTTTTGGGTTCTATGATTAAAAAAGAAAGAAATAAAAAACTGTGTAGGATTTGAACACCTACACAGTAATTTTATTAATCTTAATTAATAATTTTTACCATTGATAACTTAGAGAGAATGCTTCGTTTAAGTTATCTAATACAAATTTATTTTTTGCAACTCCATCAATTGCATCGTTAACAGTATTCTTGAATTCATCATAGTATCCGTTAGCTGTAGCGATATTTTCATTAAATTCAGCTTCAGATTGTGCTTGAGATGTCTTCATAACATAATCACCCATGTTTCTTAATGCTAATAAAACATTTGCTGACAAAGAATCGCTTGAATATTCATTTAACATAAGATCAGCATATGTATATAAGTCATAGCCAGGCTGATATAATTCTCTAAAATCTAAAACACGATTAATTTCTGAAATATAACTATTGATCTTGTTGCTTTGACCTGGATACCAAGATAAGAAAGTATCATACTTCTGGATAGAATCAATTGCGTATGTAACTTCATATAAAGCATCAGCTTGTACTGTTGAGCCTAAACCAATAATAGAGACCATATCAGCAGCATATGCACAGAAATTACATACATCTGTATATCCTGCATATTTGCCATAATATCTTTCGGCGATGCCGTTTTTTATTAATGAAAATACTAAATCTTTATATTCTTCAACTTCTCCATCTGGAAGGTTAGTTAATAGTACTTGAGCACCTGTTAAATCAATTGAATCAGCATAAATCTGTAATTGTGCTTTTCTTGCTTCCTTAATCTTTTCAGCAGCATCCTTGTAATCAGGCTTTTCTGATAATAATTCGATAGCTGTTAGATAATCACCATTTTCTAAAGCTTCAACACCTTCTTTATAAGATTTATTGCCTCATCCAGTTAAAGATAACATCATTGATAAAACTAATAATAAACCAATTATCTTTTTCATCTTTATTCCCCCTAAAACTTTATTTTCTTTATTTTATTCCTGTTCTTTATCTTTTAAAAGCTTTTTGCAATAAAGCGTAAATAATTGCTATTTTTATTTTGCAGAAAATGCAAAATTAAACCTCCTAATTGTATTTTTTTACTATGAGGGTAGTAATTAATTTACTAGTTGAATAGGTCATCTCTGATATCATTAGGGAAGTATACATGTAAGATACTAGATAGTTGCAAGTTACTAGTATTCATTCCTTCTTTTACCCAAGTATGTAGGATAGAACATAATCCACCAGCTACAAAACAATTTATATATTTGATAGCTTCTTTAGAATTATGAGCGAATTGGTAGTTTATCCTATTTGTACATATATCAATAAAAGCAGTGACAAATGTAGGGAATAGATCGTTTTTTTCTAAAGACATAAGAAAATCTTTCTTGTTTGACCAATATACAAAGAAATGTTCAAATAGCACGCTTGTATCCTTATTCTTCCAAGGGATAGTTTTAAATAGTTCAGTAGTGTATTTCTTACATAAGTATGTGATTAGATCAATCTTATCATCGCAATTTCTGTAGAATGTAGTTCTTGTAATATTAGCTTTTTCACAAATCTCCTTTATTGTGATTTTATCGAATTTTTTAGTAGTTAATAATGATAATAAGCTATCTGATAACATATCTAAAGAGTAGATAACTTGAGAATTAGTAGAGCTCGTTAACATGTTACAAATATACCTCCTTTGTATAAGTGTATTTCAAAATGTTGTTGTATAACAATATTTTTGATAAATTATAACATGTTACAGATAGTAAGTAAATTCAACATTGTTACCCAATTTCCTAGGGTGTAGAGAGATTCATGCCCCTCTCTACCTTTAGGATTTTTTTGTATTTAAAAAGCCCAGCTAAGCTGAGCTAAAATATTATCCTTTGTATTTTGTATTATATCCATGATTTTCTTCAGGACGTAAATCATTAGGATACATGATATCAGAGTAGATATCCTGCTGTAACTTTTTAACTAGATTGAAGATTTCAATGTAGTTAGATAAGTTGCTTAATGAGATTACATCATGAACACCATTTTTATCGACCTGATTAGTAGTGATAATTACATCTCCCACATTAGTGAATTGATCAAATATTCCTCTATGCACATCGATATGAGACATCTCGGCAAACATCTTAGTTGTTACCTTTTTTGAGAAGACACCGCTGCTTACATAGACAGCTTTATCTGTTATAACGTAGTAAGTATTGTTGTAGCGTAATCCCATAAAGATGATTCCGCCTAAATAGATCCATACTGGAGTTAAGTGTAATAACATAAATGGAACGATGAATAATCCAGTACTGCCAAATGATGCAGATAAAATTGTTGAATCAAAAGCTAACCATACTATTGCCACAGGTAATAAAGGATTTAAGATGCTTTCTAAGATAAATGTTTTCTTGTCACCTCTTCCTTCAAATAAGATATTTTCATTATTACCAATCATATTTACTAATTCGTTTTTCATAAGCCTCTACCTCCCTGCTTATAAATTAATTATATCACTCAAACAAAAATATAATATAAGGGTAATGCCTAAAACTGTTTTAGGTTTTTCCTAAATAAAAAGCTATTGAGTAAGCTCAATAGCCTTGTTATTAACGTTCTTCTCTAAAGTAGTTACTACCTAAACCTAATGGTGGTTGGTCTTCTTTACGCTGTCTTAATGATACTAGAATTAGGACGATTGAAGTAGCGATATATGGAAGAATCTTGTAGATCTGCATTGGGATAAATGGCACTGGTAGACGTAAGTATAAGATTAATAGTCCGCCAAATAGTGCGCTTCCCCAAAGTGAATTTAAAGGCTTCCACAAGCAGAAGATTACTAACGCTACAGCAACCCAACCTTCACCTGATAATGCGTTGTGGTTCCATACACAGCCTGAGATAGTCATTGTATGGATCATTCCACCTAATGCGCTAATACCACCACCGATGCATGTTGCTAAGTAACGATATTTAGTAACATTGATACCAGCAGCATCAGCAGTTGCAGGTGATTCACCAACAGCTCTTAAGTATAAACCTTTTCTTGTCTTTGATAAGAAATATGACATGAATACTACCATGACAATTCCAAAGTAAACGAAGAAATTGTAGCTGAATAATAACTGTCCTAATACTGGTAAATCCTGCAAGAACTTTGGCATGATGCTACCAGCAAAGGCATTCTTTAATGGATTGGAAATAGTGATATTTCCTTTTGCCTGGATTCTCATTAATTCACCAACGAATTGTCCAACACCAGTACCAAAGATTGTTAAGGCTAGACCTGTAACGTTCTGATTAGCACGTAATGTGATTGTTAAGAATGAATATATTAGTGAACCAAGTACACCAGCTGTAAATGCACATACTATAGCGATTAGTATAGCTACCCAACCGATTGCCTTATCACCCATTAAAATTCCATAATTATAAGCGCCACATAAACCAAATGCACCACCCATAAACATCAAACCTTCAACACCAAGGTTCATGTTTCCTGATTTCTGAGTTAAGATTTCCCCACTAGTTCCATATAGAAGAGGAGTACCATTTAAAATGGCTGCTTTAACTAATCCGATTAAATTGAAGTTCATTAGTTATTCTCCTTTCCATTTCTATTGTATATAACTTTGAAGTTAATGAAGAATTCACAACCTAATAGGCATAATAAGATGATACCTGTTAGAATATCGCTTACTGATGAAGGAACACCTAACGCTGTCTGTAAGCTAGCTGAACCTTTAGATAAGATACCTAATAAAGCAGCAATTACTACCATAGCGAATGGATTTAATTGAGCTAACCAAGCTACTGTAATAGCTGTAAAACCTACGCCATTAGCTACAGAAGAGTATAGTGTCTGGTTAGCACCAGAGCATACCATAAAGCCTACTAATCCACAGATTGCTCCAGAAATAGCAGCGTTTCTTAAGATAACTTTAGTAACGTTCATTCCAGCATATCTTGCAGTGTTTTCTGATTCGCCTAATACAGCTACTTCATAGCCATACTTTGTCTTGTTTAAATAGAAGTAGATGAATACTACTAGTAATAAAACCATAATCCATCCACAATGAACTCCAAATACCTTTGGTAAGATTGCTGGTTCTTTGAAGTTAGGAATTACTTGCGAACCCTTAACACCTTCCCAAGGACCACCTTGTAACCAAGCTACAATACCGATAGCGATATAGTTAAGCATCAAAGTGAATAGAGTTTCATTTGTACCCCATTTTGCCTTGAAGAAAGCGGGAATAGCTGACCAGATAGCACCGATGATACAAGCTGAAACACCCATTACGATTAGTAAGATTGGTTTAGGCATCGCAAATGGATAATTGATTGCGAAGAAGGCAGCAGCCATAGCACCCATAGTGATTTGACCTTCAGCACCAATGTTCCAATATTTCATCTTGAAACAAGGAGCTAAAGCTAAGGCAGCACCTAATAGAGGTGTAGCGATCTTTACTACTTGTCTTACACCAGTCTTTTTTCCTAAAGCACCTGAGATAATAGTGCCATAACATTCAATAGGATTTTTACCACATAGTAAGAAGATTAATCCACCGATTACTAGTGATAAACCAAATGCGGCTAATCTGATTAGCCAGATATTTTTCTGACTGATTGATTCACGCTTTGAAATTCTAAATAAAGGAGTCTTTTCTTTCATTATTTATTCTCCTTTCCACCAAGAGAAGTCATGTATAAACCGATTTCTTCTTTAGTTGTTGTTCTAGCATCCTTAATTGCGGATACCTTTCCATCATATAAAACTAATATCTTATCGCAAAGAGCAAGTAGTACATCTAAATCTTCACCAACGAAGATTACAGCGACACCCTTTTCCTTTTGCTTTGTCATCAAATCATAAATTGTATAGGAAGTATTGATATCTAGTCCTCTAACAGCGTAAGCGCTCATTAGTACTGATGGACTTGATGCGATTTCTCTACCTACTAATACTTTTTGTACGTTACCACCAGAAAGTTTTCTGACAGGGTAGTCGATTGAAGGAGTTTTAACCTCAAGGTTCTTGTAAACTTCTTCAGCTAGCTTTCTAGGGTCTTTCTTGTCGATAAAGATACCTTTGTTCTTGTTCCAGTATCTTAATAGCATGTTTTCAACCATGCCCATACCACCAACTAAGCCCATTCCTAATCTATCTTCAGGAACAAAGGCTAATGCTACACCAGCATCTTTGATTTCCATTGGTGTCTTTCCAACTAATTGTTCTAATGGTTTTCCTTCTGGAGAGTAGATGATTGTACCACTTTCTACAGTTCTTAATCCTGCGATAGCTTCTAATAGTTCCTTTTGTCCAGAACCAGCAATACCAGCGATACCTAATATTTCACCACTATATGCGATAAATCCAACATCATCTAGTTTCTTGATGCCATCAGAGTCTTTTACAGTAAGGTTTGCGATTGTTAATCTTGGTTGAGGATTTACAGGCTCACTTCTATTGATATTAAGTTCGACCTTTCTTCCAACCATCATTTCAGTCATATCCTGCTCAGTTACTTCAGCAGTTCTGACAGTTTTGATATGCTGACCTTTTCTTAAAATAGCGACAACATCTGATATTTCTTTTACTTCATTAAGCTTATGAGTGATTAGAATGATAACTTTACCATCTTCCTTCATAGCTCTAATGACTTTGAATAGCTTTTGAGTTTCTTGAGGAGTTAATACAGCTGTTGGTTCGTCAAGAATTAAAATATCTGCTCCGCGGTATAATACCTTTACGATTTCTACTGTCTGCTTTTCAGATACGGACATATCGTAAACTTTCTTTTCAGGATCGATATCAAAGCCATACTTATCAGCGATAGTTTTAACCTTTTCAGCTATCTTCTTACGATTTAATTTATCCTTTTCTTCTAAGCCTAATACGATATTTTCAGCAGCAGTGAATACATCAACTAACATGAAGTGCTGGTGAATCATACCAATCTTGTGAGCAAATGCATCCTTTGGTGAACGGATAAGTACTGGCTTACCATCTAATAGGATTTCTCCCTCATCTGGATAATAGATACCAGCAAGCATATTCATTAATGTTGTTTTTCCTGAACCGTTTTCGCCAAGCAGTGACATAACGATACCATTATCAACATATAAGTCTACATGGTCATTAGCTATTACATCACCAAAGCGTTTTGTGATTCCACGGAACTCTACAGCATGTACGTTTTCCATAAAATTTCTCCTCTTAAATAAAACACAAAAGAGGACAAGGTAGCCCTCTTTTGTATTATGTATGTTTTCTTTGTTTAAAAATTAATAAGCTTCGTTTACTAATGTGATTCCATCAATTCTTGCTGCGAATGCAGGAGCTGACTTGAATACTGATTCATGGAAGTAACCATCGATGATTGCTTCAGTTGTATCAGCAACGAAGTCGCCATCTGTATCATCAACAAATGCGCTTGTTAATGGAGCGCCACCACAAGTGAATGTGTTTACATCAAATACATGTAATTCACCGCTAGTGATCTTGCTAGCAGCTTCATCCATAGCAGCTTTAGTTCCTTCAGCAGCAACCTTTTCGTTTAAAGCAGTTAATACAACGTCACCATCTTTTAAACCATGGTTAACATAGTCCTGATCAACAGTTCCACCGTTAACTAATGTTTCGATTACATATACGAAGTAGTTAGTCCAATCAATTCTTGGTGAAATGATTGAAGCTTCTGGAGCAACATCGTCCATAGCGATGTTATAACCAACATGGAATACACCATTGCTCTGAGCTGTAGTAGCTGGAGTAGTAGAGTCAGAATGCTGAGAAATAACAACAGCGCCTCTATCGATTAAGTCCTGAGCAGTAGTTGCTTCTAAAGCTGGATCTCCCCATGATCCGATGAATTCAACTAACATTGTTGCACTTGGACAAACTGAACGAGCACCTAAGAAGAATGAAGTATAACCAGAGATAACTTCTGCGAATGTGTAAGCACCAACATAACCAATTACAGCTTCGTCTTCTGTAATAGTGCCAGCAGTGATCATTTCATTTAACTTCATACCAGCAGCAACACCTGCTAAATATCTACCTTCGAAGATTGAAGGGAATGCGTTAACTGTATTTGATAAGCTATCAACTCTTGATGCTTCATTAGTTAAAGAACAGAATAATGTATCAGGATAATCAGCAGCAACTGTTAACATTGCAGGTTCCATACCATAAGAATTTAAGAATACAGCGATACAGCCAGCTTCAGCTAATTCTTCACAGTCTGCAGCAACTGGATCTCCTTCTGGATGATCGTAAGTGTACTTCCATTCAATATTGATACCCTTAGCAGCTAACTGTTCCTTAGCAGCATCAGCAGCCATGTAGAAGTTACGGTCATAAGCCATGTTATCGTTACCGATACATACCATACCTACAGTGTAAGTCTTTTCTCCATCTGTTTCTTCAGGCTTGTCGCTTGAACAACCAGCAAGAGTAGTTAGTGCTAATAATACTACTAGCATCAAGGAAATTAATTTTTTCATATAGCCTCCTATTTTCCCAATATGTTAATCAGATTTGCATCTGTTTTAACCAGTAAAAAATAAAAGAATTAGTATGCAGGCATGCTAATTCTTTACGGTTTTCTAGTTAGACGGTCTTATTTTTTACAGGGAAGTTTGCAGTATGAGCGTAGCCATCCTGATTTAAGAAAATATATGAAATACATCTCATATTAACCATGGCAGGCTCCTCCTTCCTAGTAAAATATGCTCTAATTATCTCATATAAAAACTATAAATCAAGCAATTTTTACTACAAATTTACGTAAAACGCTTACATTAGAAAAACAGGGTAAATTGTGACAATTAACCCTGTTTTGTTAACTCTAAAATGACTGAATCATTACCCTCTAAAGTGATGGTAATTACATCTTTATAACTACTTTGAGCTTTGTAGTTTAAAGCTTGTAATACTCCAGAATTTGGGGCATTTATTTCTGTTGGTAAAATCTTAAAGTCGCGTTTGTGACTTTCTAGATTAAATACAGCTATATAAGTCTTATCATTATGATTTAAGAAATATACTTCGCTAGTATCATTCATTTTTACTGGAACAAATGATTTCTTTAACTTAGCTACTTCATTTAGCTTTGGATTATTAGCTAATTGAATTGCGCGTGCTTTAGATTGTTCAATGATATTACTATCACCATCTGGTCCATAGTTATCTGATAATAGCATCACTGTTCCTGAAATAACTGATGCATTATATCTGCTTCTTGCTTCTTTCAAATCTGTTGGTCCTAAATCATCTACTAATGAGTTATATAAAACTGTATGATCTGGATCGTTATAACAATATAAGTTTTCATTTTGATAGAAACCATAAGTTAAACTATTTAAGATATATCTGACATCTTGACTATGACCAAAGCTGTCGCAACACATTCTTCTTGCGTGTCCATAACCAGCAGGGAATAATGGAGCGATTGATAAGGAAATAAATATATCTCTATTAATCTTTTTACTATCTAATTCATCCATTAAAATTTCATAGAAATATTTGATGGCTTGTCTTCCGGTTTTGATATTTTTATTGTATCTAACTCCTTCTACTGCTCCATGAGATAAGAAGTCTATTTTTAAATAGTCAAATCCCGTTTCAACGATATCTTTAAGTTGTAAACGTAAATCTTTTTCAGCTTCTGGAATTGTTATATCGATTGGCAGTTTACTATCAATAGGAGTATAGTCAGTTCCATCAGGTTTCTTTAAGATGATATCTTTTCTAAACTTTAGTAAAGACCCCTTTAAAGGAAGCATATTCATTATTTCCATATGACATAATGGCGCAATATATGTTCCAACCTTTTGACCTTGTTTATGTAAGTGATCGATAGCTTTCTTTAGCTTGCCTTTATCTAAGCCAAATGTAGCATCTAGATTGATATAAGTAACACCATCTTCGTCACAATAGTTAGGTAACTCGTTTTTAATGAAGTCACCAGCTTGTTTGAAATGGTCGATGGTTGTCTTGATAGCTAATGCACTATATGAATTCCAACCAAAGATACTTGGATGATTCCAAGTAAGCATATTTTTATTGCCAGCTATTTTTGCGTATTCTTTTAAGCCAATTCTAATGTCATCATACCAGCCAACAAAGAATGTTTCTGATGTTATTGATTTGCCTGTTAAATAACCATGAGGTAAACAATCGTGAGTTCCATAATCACTTATACCGCTTACTACGCTATAACATCTTGCATCATATCCATTGCATATAATCGCGTTTTTGAAATTATCAAAGGTTGTTGCTCCAATTACTAGACCATTTAAACTATGATCGTCATAAATAGCAGTTAGCTCGTAGCTTGTTAACCCTGGCATATATCTATTACTGCTATAGCTAGTCCACATATCATTATCATATGGGACTAACATGATCTTCTGATCTAGTGACATAAATAGTGGCTTGCACTTATCTTTAGATGGATAAGCAAACTCTAATACATTTAATTTATTAGTTTCAAACTCATTTTTACTATTAACAGTTAAAGAGGCTTTAAAGTAAGGATGATCATTGTATAAATCGAAGTTTTGAACTAGTTCATACTTATCTTGTTTATAGCTGATTGTAGCTTTGTAGCCTTGTTCAGCTTTAGAGATAGTATAGTTAGTTCTTTTAGCTTTTCTTGTATCTAAAAATGTTCCATCTTTCAAAGTGGCAGTGCTATAAAACCAGTTGATGTATTGTTTATCAAAAGAAAACAAGACAAGATTATTGTCCATCATATGCAACGTTAATCTTCCACAAGGAAGAGTAGATGATATATTTACTGGTTTACTAAAAGTATCCATTAATACTTCCGCGATAGGTTTTGCCATTTTGTTTTCTCCTGTATTGCCTCTATATTATATTACTTTTTTTATCGCTTGTTTAGAGTTTATGGTAAACTATAAATATAGGATTTAGTTCAATAAAATATAATTTTTTCATTGGAATTAATAATAATTAGGAGAAGAGTATTATGAAAGAAGAAACAGCTGAAAAATACGAAATCAGAAAGAAAAAAGAAGCTATAGAGCTTGCTAAGCTAGAAAAAGAAGAAGCCTATCACAAGGCTAAAAACTATTTGGCATTATTAATTGTTGTGCTTACTATCGTTTATATCGTCGATGAGATCACTTCAAGTATGAATAGTGCTATGCAGCCTTACGCAATATTCGACTTATTTAAGATTAAGGAAGTAACTGATCCAGCATATGATGCTTCAATTGGTAAGTTGACTATCATGTCAGCTCCAATTTATCTATTACTATTCTTATCACCATTCTATAAGTCATTAGCTGATAAGTATGGCAGAAAGTTATTCTTAGTATTAAATACAGTTGGTATGGGTTTAGGCTTATTAGCTGTAGCTATCGCTCCAACACCTGTTACTTATGTACTAGGATGTGCAATCACTCAATTCTTTACACCTAATGATGTTCAAGTTATGTATATCATAGAATGTGCTCCAGCAGAACATCGTGGAAAGCTTTGTTCAATCACTAAGGCAATAGCGTTAATCTCATGTTCACTAATTGGTGTATTAAGATCATTTGTTTATGACCCAGCTAATGTATTAAGTTGGAGATATGTATATTATCTACCAATAGCTATAGCTTTATTAGTTGGTGTTTCTGCTTACTATTTTGTTAGAGAAACTCCAGTATATACTGCTCAAAGATTAGCTTACTTAAGAAGCAGTGATGAAGAAAGAGCAGCTAAGGCTGAAGAAGAAAAGAAAGCTAGAGAGCTTGAAAAGGAAAACAATAAGAATTCTGGTGGAGTTAAGGGAGCTGTTAAGTATATCTTCTCACATTCTCAAACAAAGAATATCGCAATTGCTGGATTAATCTTTAGCGCCTCAACTGCAGTAACTAGTTACTATACAACTATCTTACAGGCTGGTGTAGATACAAATGTCTTAACAAAGGGTATGCTTGATAATATCTATATTATCTTCCCATTAGTAAATGGTCTAATCACATTTATTGGTGGATTTATCAATGATAAGATTGGTAGAAAGAAGTCATGTCTTGCCTTTGGTGTAATGGCAGTAGTTGGCTTAACATTATTTGTCTGCGGTGCTAGATTTGGATTTAGCCAAGGCTTAATTGGATTTGCCTATGGTTTATTCATCGGTGGCTTATGGTCAATCTCAGATACATTATATTTAGTATTAACTGCAGAAAGTACTCCTACAGAATGCAGAGCATCAGTAATGGGGTGTATGAGCTTGATTGGTGCAATCGGAACAATGTTAGGAACAGTATTATTAGTAGTAGGAATGAACATTGTTGGTTCAGCTAATCTTGGTATCTTTACTCTAGTTATCTGTAGTCCATTAATGTCAGTAGCACTAACACTAATCATGGTTAAAGTAGAGGAGACTTTAGGAGTAGATTTAACTACTTTATAAGATAAAAAACATAAATAACACTATTTGTTGAAAAAAAGTGTTATTTTTTTGGTAAATATACTTTACAACTTTAGTGCACTAAAGTATAATGATGGTGCTGAAACAAGAAAGAGGGAAAACTTATATGAAAAAACTACTTGTATTATTACTAACATTTATGATGATGATTACTATCACAGCTTGTGGTAGTAAACCAACTGAACCAACAAAAGAAGAAACTGATTTAGAGTACATTACTAAAAAGGGAACTATGATTGTTGGTATTACCGATTTTGAACCAATGGATTTCTTAGATGAAAATGGAAAGTGGATTGGATTTGATGCTGAACTTGCTGAGTTAGTTGGAAAAGAATTAAACGTTGAAGTTATCTTCCAGTTAATCCAATGGTCAAGTAAGGAAACTGAATTAGCAGGTAAGACTATTGACTGTATTTGGAATGGTATGACATGGGATGAAGATAGAGCTGCTAATATGGAAATGACTGATTGGTATATGGTTAACGAACAAGTATTTGTTGTTAACAAGAATTCTTTAGATAAGTTCACTACAGTTGAAGATTTATCTGGTATTACAGTAGCTGCTGAGGGTGGAAGTGCTGGTGAAGATTACATCTTGTCTGATTTGACTAGCTGTACTTATATTGAAAAGGGATCTATGATTGATGCATTAATGGAATTAAATATGGGAACTGTTGATGCTGCAGTTATCGATAACAACATGGCTTACTATTTAATCAATAAGGCTAACAGTGATTTTGCAGGCTTAACAGTATTAGAAGGATTCATTTCTCCAGCTCCAGAATATTACTCAATCGCATTCAGAAAGGGTTCTGATGCTACTGCTAAGGTAAATGATATCCTAAAGGCTTTAACAGCTGATGGAACTGTTAAGAAACTTGCTGAAAAATACGGTTTAGAAAAGGCTTTATTAGACTAATATATGTCTTCATTTACACAAGTAAATATCGACTTATTTGAAGGTTTTAAAGTAACATTACAATTCTTTGCACTTACTCTTCTTTTCTCCTTGCCATTAGGACTAGTCATCACTGCCGGTTCCATGAGTAAGTTCAGACCTTTAGCCTTCATTTCTAGAATATTTGTTTGGATCATAAGAGGAACACCACTATTATTACAAATACTAGTGGTTTTCTTCGCTCCGGGCATTTTGTTTGGAAATCCAATCTTTGCTAATAACCGTTTCGGAGCGGCGTTAATTACTTTTGTGATCAATTATGCAGCTTATTTTTCTGAAATATACCGTGGTGGCTTTGAATCTATTGATGAAGGTCAATGGGAAGCTGGCAAGGTATTAGGAATGAAAAAGAGCGAAGTGTTTTTAAGAGTAGTTTTATTACAAGTTATAAAAAGAATAATACCGTCTATATCAAATGAAGTTATTACTTTAGTAAAGGATACTTCATTAGTTAGAGTTATCTCAGTAATTGAGATTATCAGAGTGGCAGAAAGATATACTGCTAAAGGTATGATCTGGCCATTATTCTATACTGGATTATATTATCTGGTCTTCTGTGGCTTTTTGACAGTTTTATTTGCCTGGATTGAGAAGAAACTGGATTATTTTAAGGGGTAATTAATATGGCGTTTTTACAGGTAAAAAATATAAAGAAAAGCTATGAAGATACACAAGTATTAAAGGGGATTAATTTTGATGCAGATAAGTCTGATGTAATCGTTGTACTAGGTCCTTCAGGAGTTGGAAAGACAACATTACTTAGATGTTTAAACTTTTTAGAAAGAGCAGATGAAGGTATTATATCTATCGCTGATGAAGTAATCTTTGATGGCTCTATCAAAAAGATTGATAAAAGAAAACAAAGGGAAGCTCAATTAAAGTTTGGTTTAGTTTTCCAAAGCTTTAATTTATTTCCTCAATATAGCGTTTTAGAAAATGTCATGTTAGCTAAAACTTTACAGAAGGATAGTGATAAAGCCACAATTAAAAAAGAAGCTTTAGAAATATTAGATAGTGTTGGTTTATCTGATAAGGTAGATAATTATCCTTATCAACTATCAGGTGGTCAAAAACAAAGAGCAGCTATAGCTAGAGCTTTAATTTTAAAACCACAGGTTTTATGTTTTGATGAACCAACTA
Organism: Erysipelotrichaceae bacterium; assembly: GCA_045599505.1. Taxonomy (GTDB): domain Bacteria; phylum Bacillota_I; class Bacilli_A; order Erysipelotrichales; family Erysipelotrichaceae; genus UBA1783. The sequence goes on from JAZRWC010000044.1 coordinate 51,273, forward strand.
GTGCGCTAGATCCTTCATTAAGGGATGAAGTTACTAAGGTTATCAGAGCATTGAAAAAGAATGAACAGACCATCTTCATCGTTACACATGATATGGAATTTGCGAAAAATGTAGCTGATAGAATTCTTGTGATAAATAATGGTATAATAGATACAAATATGAAAGCCCAAGATTATTTTAGTAGGCTATAGAGGTAGTGAGGTATGATTGACCATAAGATGAAAGAAGAATTAATCAAAAATCTTTATCAAGCTATTGTCTTGATTGATGATGAGGAATTATGCGCCAAATTTTTGGATGATTTGTGTACCTATAAAGAGGTAGAGCAGATGGCTCAAAGATTGCAAGCTGCTAAGCTTTTGTCTGAAGGACAAACATATGTCCAGGTTACTGATAAGTTAGATATTTCAAGTGCTACATTATCTAGAGTTTCAAGATGTGTTAAGTACAATGATGGTTATTTATCAGTACTAGAAAAGTTAAAAAAGTAAAAAGCGCATGAGCGCTTTTTTAATGTTTTTCTAAAATTTTAATTGCGACCTTAATGCCATCAACAGCTGCAGTAGTAATACCTCCTGCATATCCCGCACCTTCTCCTGCTGGATAGAAACCTTCTTCACTCATCATCAAATCTTCATTTCTAACAATTGTGATTGGGGAAGAACTTCTTGTTTCTACACCTGTTAATATAGCATCAGGATCATTGAATCCTTTAATTTTCTTATCAAAATATGGTAAGGCTTCGTCTAGTGACTTAGCTACATATTCTGGTAGTATTTCATTTAGATTTGATAAAGTAGCTCCAGGAGTATAAGTTGGTTTCACCTTACCGATTTTTGTTGAGACTACATTGTTATGGAAGTCTTCAACTCTTTGAATTGGAGCATTACCATTACTGCCTGCTAATTTATAGGCAGCTTTTTCTAATTCTCTTTGGAAATACATGCCTGCTAGAATATCTTGTTCATCTTTAAAATCATCAGGAGTA
>JAZRWC010000045.1:0-12969 GCA_045599505.1 Erysipelotrichaceae bacterium
ATCTGCAACAACAGTATGAATTACATCATTTACCTTAAACTTCCCTTCAACAAAATTAGAAAGATAATATCCAGCATATATGTATCCATCAACTTCAGAACCATTTAACATATGACAGTTTATTAGAGTATAATCAGAATAATTCTTATCTAAGTACTCTGTGATAAGAGGCTGTCCTGCCTTAACTACTTTTTCCTCTTGATCTTCTGTGTAATATGAATTAGTACATCCTGTTAAAAATAAACTAATAAATAATATAACTAAAATAATCTTATTAAGCTTCATTTAATCACCTATTAATCCTTAATCAATATATTATCACACTCAAGTTTACCATAGTAGTACTAAAGGTATACCAACAAAAAAGTTTCATCTTAATTCCACATTTTTACCGACTTATTCCAATATTGTCTCATTTTGTCAATATATGATATATTTAATACTGTATTATTGAGGAGAACAATAATGAGTAGTAAGATTGTTTTTATTGATTTAGAAATCACTAAAAAAGATAAAAAGATTTTCGATTTTGGAGCAATCGATATTGAAAAGAACGAATTTCACTCTCCTGAAGAAAAAGACTTTTCTAATTTCATCTCCAAATACTCTTTTATATGTGGTCATAACATCATAGAACATGATATAAAGTATTACTCATCAAAACATCCACTAAGCAAAAAGCAAGAGTTAATAGACACACTATATCTATCTCCTTTATTATTCCCCAATAAGCCTTATCATAAGTTAGTTAAAGATGATAAACTTCAAAATGATCAATTAAACAATCCATTAAGTGATTCAAAAAAGGCTATGGAATTGTTCCATGATGAAGTTAATGCATATAATTTATTACCACAAAAGGTTAAACACATATATTATTCATTGCTAAACAACGATCCACATTTTAGTGGTTTCTTTAAGTATGTTGGAACTCCAGTTTCATTATTCTCTTTAGAATACGAAATAGAAAGTACTCTATCTGGACTTATTTGTAGCAACGCAAACATAATTGAAATCATAAGGAACAATCCAATCGAATTAGCTTATGTTGTTGCACTACTAAGAACTACAGACAAGTATTCAATCTACCCTAGCTGGTTAACTACTAAATATCCTGATGTTGAGAAAGTAATCACTAAGTTACGCTCTACTCCTTGTAAACAAGGATGTCCATATTGTAAGAGCAATTTAGATATTAACAAGAAGTTAAAAGACTTCTTTGGTTTTGACAGTTTTAGAACATATGATGGTGAACCTTTACAACAAAATGCCGCTCAAGCAGCAGTTGATGGTAAATCACTATTAGCCATCTTCCCTACAGGTGGTGGTAAATCCATCACTTTCCAATTACCTGCATTTATTTCAGGAGAAAGTGAAAGAGGATTAACAGTTGTTATTTCTCCTTTACAATCACTAATGAAGGATCAGGTAGATAGTTTAGAAAGAAAAGGAATGGTTGATGCAGTTACTATAAATGGCTTGCTAAATCCTATCGAAAGAGCCGAAGCTATAGAAAGAGTAAGAAATGGAATAGCTTCAATTTTATATATTTCACCAGAATCATTAAGATCACGTACTATTGAGTCCGTTCTTTTATCACGCAATGTCGTTAGATTTGTTATTGATGAGGCGCATTGTTTCAGTGCCTGGGGCCAAGATTTTAGAGTTGACTACTTGTATATAGGCGACTTTATCGCAGACTACATTCAAAGAAAAGGACTATCTCATCCAATTCCAGTTTCTTGTTTTACAGCTACAGCTAAACAAAAAGTTGTATCAGATATCCAAGACTATTTTAGAAAGAAACTAGGTTTAGAATTAGAGTTATTCACTACAAGTGCTACAAGAAAGAACTTGCATTATAGTGTAAGATACACTGAGTCAGAAGAAGAGAAATATCAAGCGTTAAGAACATTAATTGAATCAAAAAACTGTCCTACTATCGTCTATGTTTCTAGAACCGCAAAGACTGAATCACTTGCCGAAAGATTAACAGCAGATGGTCATAAAGCCCTACCATTTAATGGAAAAATGGATTCAAAGACTAAAATTGATAATCAGGAAACATTTATTAATGATGAAGTGAGAATAATCGTCGCTACATCAGCTTTTGGTATGGGCGTAGATAAGAGTAATGTTGGACTAGTAGTACACTACGAGATTTCTGATTCCATCGAAAACTACGTGCAAGAGGCAGGTCGAGCTGGTAGAGACCAATCAATACAGGCAGAATGCATTATCTTATACAATGAAAAAGACTTAGATAAACATTTCTTGTTATTGAATCAATCAAAACTAACAATCAATGAGATTCAGCAAGTATGGAAAGCCATTAAGGATTTAGCTAAATATCATCCTACCATCTCTCGTTCTCCACTAGAAATTGCAAGACAAGCTGGTTGGGATGAAGGTGTACATGATATAGAAACAAGAGTTAAAACAGCTATTTCAGCTCTAGAATCTGCTGGATATATAACAAGAGGAAAAGATATTCCTAGATTATATGCAACAAGCATTGCACCAAATAATATGATTAACGGTAGAAAAATGATTGAAGATTCTTACGCTTTTGATGATACTCAAAAACAAAACGCTATTAGAATTATTAATTCATTAATATCAAAGCGAAGCGTTGCAAAAGCAGGCAATGATGAAGCTGAAAGTAGAATAGACTATTTGGCTGATACTTTAGGAATCGATAAATATAGTGTCATTGAAGCAATCGACTTAATGAAAGAAAATGGTATTTTAAAAGATGATCAAGATATGTCTGCGTATATCAAGAAAACAGATACTATCAATAAATCATTAATGATTCTAAAGCGAGTGAGCACACTTGAAAAATACTTATTAACTAAGTTTGCTGGCAAGGAAATCGACATCAATTACAAAGAGGTAAATGATAACGCAATAAAAGAAGGAATAAATGAATCATCTATTAAAAATATAAAAACTATTCTATATTTCTGGCGAATTAAAGAATTAGTAAAGAAAGTAGAAGATGAAAACGGCAAAACTACTCTTGTATTTGAATCAGATGATATCGATCAATTAACTGAATCTATTAACAAGAGAATTGAGATTGCTGATTTTATCGTTGAGCATTTATTCTCACAAATAAATAAAAAAGAAATGAAAGATGAAGTCCTCGTTAACTTCTCATTAACTGAGTTAAAGGATTCATATAACAACAGAAATTCACTTCTATCAAATAACAACTGTAACATCTTTGATATCAAAGACGCTTTATTGTATCTTGCAAAAATAGAGGCAATGAACTTAGAAGGTGGATTCTTTGTAAGTTACAATGCTCTTTCAATTACTCGTTTAGTTACTGATAATCTAATCAGATATAAAAAGGAAGATTACAATAAGCTAGATGAATTCTATAAACAAAAGATCCAGCAAGTTCATATCGTTGGTGAATACGCAAATTTAATGGTAAAGGATTACTCTCAAGCTATTATGTTTGTTGATGACTATTTCCAATTGGAATATAAGGCATTTATCGCTAAATACTTCAAAGGCAATAGAGCAAATGAAATCAATCTAAATATCACTAAACAAAGCTATGACAGCTTGTTTGGTGAATTATCAGATGTACAAAGAAAGATAATAAGTGATGATTCATCAAAATACATTACTGTCATCGCTGGCCCAGGAAGTGGTAAGACTAGAGTTTTAGTTCATAAACTAGCTTCTTTATTACTAATGGAAGATATTAAATCTGAGCAACTATTAATGCTTACTTTCTCTAGAGCAGCTGCTACAGAATTTAAAAGTAGATTAATTGAACTAATAGGCTCACCTGCTTATTATGTTGATATTAAAACTTTCCATTCTTATTGTTTTGATTTATTAGGCAAGATAGGAAATATTGAAGAGGCAGAAAACGTTGTAGAAACTGCTGCAGCTATGATCGAAAGTGGTGAAATTGAGCTTGGAAAGATTACTAAATCTGTCCTAGTAATTGATGAAGCTCAAGATATGGATGAACATGAGTATGCCTTGGTAAAAGCTCTTATTGATAGAAATGAAGATATGAGAGTAATAGCCGTAGGTGATGATGATCAGAATATTTATGAATTTAGAGGTTCCTCATCAGAATACATGAATTCATTAACTAATCTGTACAACTCTACTCTATATGAAATGGTAGACAACTATCGTAGTGATAGAAATATCGTTGAATTTTCAAACAACTTCGCTCATTTAATAGAGCATCGTATGAAAACTAACGATATCCAATCTATTTCAGAAGATAATGGTAATGTAGTACTAACAAAGCATGTAACAGTAAATAATCAATTAGCTATTCTATCTAGTCTTGATAAGAACTACTTTGGTGAGAGAACATGCATCTTAACATTCACAAATGATGACGCTATCAAAATGGCTAGTCTATTAGCTGAAAGAAACTATAATGCTAAGTTAATCCAATCAAATGATGGCTTTGACTTATATGATTTAGCGGAAGTTAGACTATTTTTGAAAGAAATAGATAGATACACTACTACTCCTATTATCTCTAAAGATTTCTGGAATACCGCTAAAGAGATATTAGTAAAACGTTACACAAATAGCACTACTCTTCCTATCGTTATCAAAATGATAGAACAATTTGAATCGGTTAATAATTCATACTATCATAGCGATTTAGTTGAATTTATTAAAGAATCTAAGATTGAAGATTTCTATGACCAGAAAGATAGTTCTGAAATCTTAGTTTCAACAATTCATAAATCAAAGGGTCGTGAATTTGATACTGTTTATGTAGTTCTTAACAAGAAAATAGATTTTACTAATGAAGCTGATAAACGCGCATTATATGTAGGATTCACACGAGCTAAACACAACCTATATGTTCATTACATTGATGAAAAGATTAGTAAGTTAGCAACTACTTCTACAAAATTACTTGTAGATGATAAACAATATCCTGAACCTAGAAAAGTATTATTAGAACTAGGCTTCCATGACATTGTATTAGACTTCTTCAAGGATAAAAAGAAGACTATCTTATCCTTACAAAGTGGATGTAAATTGTACATGCAAAACAACATATTGTACACAGACACAAACGATGTAAAGACACCTGTTTGTAAGTTATCAAGAAGAGCAATAGATACAGTTAATCAGTTAGCAGATGATGGTTATCATTTTGAAGCAGCTGAAATTAGATTCATTGTTGCTTGGTTATGCAAGGATGACGAAAAGGAATATGCGGTTATTCACCCTAGTATTCATTTTGTTAAAACATTAAATTTCTTTATCTAGTAAAAAAGTCATAGAGACATTAGAACTCTATGACTTTTCATTTACATTATTTTACTTATCGCAAATAGTACTGCTTCTCCAGAAATATTTATTCTTCTTTGCTCAGTTAATTGACAATAAAGAACCCCAGTTCTTTTACTTGCTTGATAAGCTACAATTTCTTTCTTATTTAAAACCTTTGACCAATAATCGGCTATTTGACAATGAGCACTGCCACAAACAGGATCTTCTGGAATTCCTAAAGTAGGACAGAAACTTCTAGAAACACAATCATAATCTTTTGATAAAGCTGTTGCGTTCTGTAATCTACCAGGAAGCTTAGCTAGTAATTGTTGATCAGGATTCATATTAATGACTGTTTCTTCATCATCAAATACGCATACTAAATCTAATCCTAAAATAGCCTTGCTTGGTCTAGCACCAAATGCTTTTTCCATATCATCAGTAACTTCAATTTCTTTTAAATCGTAAGTTGGTAAGTTCATCTGATACTTGTTACCTACTCTTTTAATAGTTAGCTTACCACTTAATGTATTAAACTCTACAGTTTCAGCTTCTTTATCATAATAGTTTAAAATCACAAACGAACTAGCTAAAGTAGCATGACCACATAGTTCCACTTCCTTTACTGGAGTAAACCATCTTAGATGATATCCTTCTTTCTCCTTAACGATAAAAGCTGTTTCAGATAAGCTATTTTCTCTAGCTACTAGCTTCATCCATTTCTCACTTGGCCAAGAGTCTAAAACACATACTGCTGCTGGATTACCCGCAAACACCTTACTAGTAAAAGCATCGACGATATATTGTTTCATAGTTTCACCTCAATCTATACCCATTATACTACTAGTAAACAAACAAAAAAGGAAGATTGCTCTTCCCCTTTGTTTCTCTCTTTCTACTGTTTCAGATTACTTACGTAAGCCTAAACGTTCGATTAATGAACGGTATCTGTTGATGTCTTCCTTCTTTAAGTAAGCTAACATGTTGTTTCTTCTACCGATCATCATTCTTAAACCACGATATGAATGGAAATCCTTCTTATGAACCTTTAAGTGTTCAGTTAATGAGTTGATGTTTGCTGTTAATAAAGCAACCTGTACTTCTGGAGATCCAGTGTCACCTTCGCTTAATGCGAAGTCCTTCATGATCTGTGTCTTCTGTTCTTTTGAAATCATTTTAATAGTTCCTCCTGTTTCAAAATTGTGTCCTTTCAAACCGAGTAATGGGTTCGAGACTCCACAAAACTCCGTATGAAAGCTCTATTATCATACCATGACTAATCCATAAAATCAACAAGAATATCGTTAAGATAATACTTGCCTTCTATAGTTGTTTTTAGATAGCCATCTGATATTTCTAATAGCTTTTTTAGAGAATATTTCTCTATTGGCTTAGCGTAATAAGCCAATAAATCGCATTTAAAGCGATTATTAAAATCATCTATACAAATACCCTCGATTAGTCTTAATCCCATCATAACAGCTTCAAAACGCTTGTCATCATCGCTTAGATAAGTCTTTTCGCCAACATAGTTTCCATTTAAGTATTCTACGAAATTATGGGTATTTTCATAGCGGTAATCCTTAATTTTGCCACTTGCTGATAAGCCTACACCATAGAAATCCTCATAGTGCCAATATAGCTTATTATGCTTACTTTGATATTTACCAAAGGCAAAATTGCTTGTCTCATATTGAATAAAGCTATGATCATTTAAGTATTCACATATAGTCTGATACATTAATCCATCTGTCTCATCATCTAGTTTTTCATAGTGATTTATACCAAATAAAGTTGTATCATGAACCTCTAAATCATAGATTGAAATATGAGTTATATCACTTTCTACTGCTGTCTTTAAATCAGATAATAAATCTTCCATTGTCTGGATATTAAATCCATACATAAGGTCAATTGATCTGTTTTTAATACCTACAGCATCTAGATATTCAAAAGTATTTTTCACATCCTTGTCACGATGTGATCTGTTCATATGCTCTAGTAGCTTTTCATTAAACGATTGGATACCAATAGATACTCTATTTACTCCATATTGTTTAATTAGTTCAGCTTTTCTTAAAGTAAATGTTTCTGGATTAATCTCAATAGTATATTCCTCTTTGACTTCAAATCTAGAAATCATCTTTAATAATGTTTCTAATTGTGATTCATCTAAACTAGTTGGAGTTCCTCCACCAATATAAACGCTATAAAACTCATCTTGTTTAATAGTGTCTAGCTCCTTATTTAAGGCTAGTAAATACTTATCAACAAGAAACTTGTTATACTTACTTTTAGCGAAATCACAATATCCACAAACGTTATTGCAGAATGGAATATGAACGTATAACCCTTTAACCATTTTCTTTTTCTGGATACCTCATATAAACGTTTTTAATCTTTTCTTCTACTATGCTTTTAACATCCCAACCTTGATCGATTGCGATTGATAAAGCATACATTAGTACATCAGCTAACTCACCTTTAACATCTTCAAGGTTACAGTTGTTGTCATCCCATTGAATAGTTTCTAAAAGTTCAGCAGCTTCAACTGATACTGATTTAATAAGAATAGGTAAAGTATCTGTCTTATCCCATCCTCTTGAAATTCTCATCTTCTGAATAATATCTAATAGTTCTTCCATAGAGCACCTACTTGATTTCTTCACCCATAGATAATAAGGCCATGAATGCTTCTTGTGGAATTTCTACTTCACCAACAGCCTTCATTCTCTTCTTACCTTCTTTTTGTTTTTCTAATAGCTTCTTCTTTCTAGAGATGTCACCACCATAACACTTAGCTAATACATTTTTACGATAAGCTTTGATATTAGTTCTGGCGATTACTCTACCACCAATAGCTGCCTGAATTGGAATTTCAAACATCTGCTGAGGAATGATATCCTTTAATCTTCTAGTGATATTGCTACCACGGTTATAAGCGAAATCGTTATGAACAATTGAAGCTAACGCGTCAATTACTTCACCATTAATCAAGATATCCATTCTAGCTAAAGCGCTGCTTCTATAGTCGATAATTTCATAATCTAGTGAAGCGTAACCCTTAGTAGCTGACTTCAACTTATCAAAGAAGTCAAAGATGATTTCTGCTAGAGGTAAATCATAGATAATCATTACTCTAGTTTCATCCATATAAACTAAATCTCTATATACACCACGTTTGTTCTGGCATAATTCCATAACAGCACCAATATAATCCTTTGGTACCATTACTGTTGCCTTAACAAATGGTTCAGCAATCTTTTCTACATGTTGAGCTGGTGGTAATAATGCTGGGTTATCAATCTTGATAACATCACCATTAGTTAATGTAACTTCATAGATTACCGATGGAGCTGTAGCGATTAGATCAAGATTGTATTCTCTTTCTAATCTTTCTTGAACAACATCCATATGTAATAAGCCTAAGAAACCACATCTAAATCCAAAACCTAAAGCTTGAGATGTTTCTGGTTCAAATACTAAAGCAGCATCATTTAACTGGAACTTCTCTAAAGCTTCTCTCAAGTCATCATATCTGGCATTATCAGTAGGATATAAACCACAATATACCATTGGCTGCATCTGCTTATAACCTGGTAAAGGTTCGTTGCAAGGATTATCAGCCAAAGTGATAGTATCACCTACTCTAACATGAGCAACTGACTTGATACTAGCAGCTACCCAACCTACTTCACCACATTCTAACATTGGTTTAGAGATTTCCTTTGGAGTTCTTATACCAACTTCAGTTACTAGATATGTAGCGTTATTATTCATAAACTTGATTGTATCGCCAACCTTTAAAGTACCATTTTTGATTCTTACAGCAGCGATAACACCACGATATGAATCGTAGTATGAGTCAAAGATTAATGCCTGTAATGGAGCATTTGGATCACCAGTTGGTGCTGGTACATACTTAACGATATTCTCTAGTACCTGATGAACGTTTAATCCTGTCTTAGCACTGATTAATGGTGCATCTGAGGCATCTAGTCCAATATCATTTTCAATTTCATGCTTTACCATATCAGGCATAGCACTAGGTAAATCAACCTTATTGATTACTGGTAATACTTCTAAGTTATTATCAATAGCTAAATATACATTAGCTAATGTTTGAGCTTCTACACCCTGAGTAGCATCGACAACTAAAACAGCTCCTTCGCAAGCAGCTAAACTTCTTGATACTACATATGTAAAGTCGACATGACCTGGAGTATCAATCAAATGGAACAAGTAGTCCTTACCATCATCAGCGTGGTAATTCAAACTTACTGCGTTTAATTTGATTGTGATACCTCTTTCCTTTTCTAGTTCTAACTCATCTAATATCTGGTTAGTCATCTCTCTAGCTTCAACAGTATTTGTGCTTTCCAAAATTCTATCAGCTAAAGTACTTTTACCATGGTCGATATGAGCTATGATTGAAAAGTTTCTAATTAATTTCTGATCCATAAGCTACTCTCTTTTCATCATTTTGTTTACGTAAGAAATAACTAGTACGATTAGTAATACTGTAATCATACAAATTACTCTCTGTAGAAATGTCGCTTTCATTACTTCTAATCCAAAGCGACTATAATCACTTATCATAAATAAAACTAATCCAATAAATATAACTAAACACTTACCCACTAAAACATTCTTATCTTTTAGTAAGCTAGCTAGTAATCCTTGAATAGCTCTAATGATAAATGTGATAAGTAAAATCTGTTTGTATCCTAATAGATAGTCAGCTATAACACAACCTAATCCAGCGCCTAATAAGCTATAGCCTGGTTCAAACTGACTAAGTAATAGAACGATAGCGGCTTCTGATAAATTCAAATATCCAATATTACCTAAAGGATAAGTAATTACCATCGCTAGCATAGTTAATAAGGCAACACTTATTACATATTTCGCAATAAGCTTTAGTTGCATACCTTACCATCCCAATTTCTGCCAGAACCGTTTCTGACTTCCTTGCTTGTCATTACTTGCTTTCCTTCTAATTGAAGTTTGCTAATAACTAAGACTTTATTTTCAACTACTAAGCCTAGCTTACCACCATCAACAAATACGATAGTGCCATCTTGAGCTTCTCTAGTTAATTCACTTGTTGAAATCTCATGAATTTTAACCTTCTTGCCATCAACAACCATATAACAACAAGGAGTAGGAATTAACCCTCTTACCTGGTTAAATACACCTGTATACCCCTTAGATAAATCGATATGTTCCTCTTCTTTAGAGATGTTATAACCAAATGTTACTAATTCGTCTTCCTGCTTAATAGGTGTATAGCTATGATCAATTACAGAAGGTAAAGTTTCTAGTAATAACTTTTGACCGATAGCAATTAATCTATCATGAAGTGAACCATAAGAATCATTTTCTTCAATCTTAGTTGAAGCTTGACTAATCATATCACCAGCATCCATCTTGCTTGCCATTTCCATGATAGTAACACCAGTTTCATCATATCCATCGATGATAGAATGCTGAATTGGTGCTCCTCCTCTTAACTTAGGAAGTAAAGAAGCATGCACATTAATACAACCAAGTTTAGGTAACTGTAATAATGCCTTTGGAATAATCTGACCATAAGCACAAGTCACAATTAAATCAGGCTGTAATTCAACAATTCTTTGATAATCCTCTTTGATTTTAATGGGCTGGATTACTTCAATTCCTTTTTCAACAGCGTATTCTTTTACAGGACAGAAAGTAATAATCTGCTTTCTACCTACTGCTTTATCTGGTTGTGATACAACTCCAACCACGTTATAATCGTTTTCTACTAAACATCTTAATATCTCTTTACCGAATACTGGAGTACCCATAAAGACGATTCTTGTTTCTTTCATATACATCACCAGTTTATATTATACACTATTTTCATTTTCTTTTTTGTAAGAAGTTAACAGACAAAAAATAGAAAAAATAACCTACTCAACCAAAAAAAGTGTGTAAGTTTCACACTCTATTGTTTAGTAACTTACACACTTAATTTATTCTACTTAACTATTACTAGTCTAATGAAGAACCAGCGTAGAAACCTTCACGGATTGCTTCGCCAATCTTGCCAAGCTTGTTAGAATCACCAACTGCTCTAACCTTTGCTGGATATAAAGCCTTTAACTTATTAACTAAAGTCATATCTGGTCTCATACCAAATGCGTTAACTACTGTATCAGCATCGATATGTTCTACTGTTCCATCAGCCTTTTCTACATTAACACCAGTTGCATCGATAGAAGTAACCTTTGTTGATGTACATACATGGATATTATTAGCAGCAATCTTATTCATGATAGAAATCTTATTGATAAAGAATACATCCTTACCGATTTCAGGTAACATTTCAACGATTGTTACATCCTTACCCATTTCTTCTGCCATTTCGATAGCACCATCGATAGCTGAAGCACCACCACCACAGATAACGATCTTGTTACCCTTGATTAATTCAGGGTTCTTATGAGTATCTAACATAGTAGCTACATTTGAGCCAGTAACACCTTCAATTCTTGGAACTACTGGTAATGAACCACAACCAACAACGATGTAATCAGCTTTTTTTAAGAAGTCTTCATCACCTGTAACTTCAGTATTTAAATGAATTTCTACAGGTAACTTAGCTAATTGAGTTTCATACCACTTAGCTAACTTCTTGATATTGCTCTTAAACTTAGCAGTAGCGATAATCTTCATAGTTCCGCCTAGCTGACCACTCTTTTCATATAATGAAACCTTGTGACCTTCTAAAGCAGCAACTCTAGCAGCTTCCATTCCACCAGGACCAGCACCGATAACTACAACATTCTGAGGATCAGTAGTCTTCTTTAAAGCGAATCTTACTTCTTCCATAGCCTGTGGGTTAACAGCACAACCTAACTTAGTATGCTTATCCCAAATTCTACCGATACAGTATTCATTACATCTTAAGCAAGGTCTTACATCTTCTGGATGACCCTTTAATAACTTCTTAGGTAATTCTGGATCAGCGATTAATGCTCTACCAAATGAAGCGAAATCTGCATCACCTGATTCGATTAAAGCAACTGCAGTATCAGGATTATGAGTACCAGCATTGATTAATGGAACGCTTACTGCCTCTCTTGCAGTCTTACATACATAAGACATGCATGATTCACCTAAATATGAAGGTGGGAAGATGTAGTCTAATGTTTCATAACATCCACAGTCAACGTCAAAGGCATCGATACCTTCCTTCTCTAATTCTTTTAAGATAGCTTTAGAATATTCTAATGTTCTACCACCTTCAAAACGATGGTCTAATGAAATACGGAAGATGATTGGCTTATCTGGTCCAATAACATCTCTGATTGCATGATAAATATCCTTAGCGAAACGAGTATTGTTTTCTGGAGATCCACCATATTCATCAGTTCTCTTGTTCCAAACAGGAGATAAGAACTGGTCAATTAAATATCCTGCATGAGCATGGATTTCAATTCCATCATAACCAGCATCCATAGCTACACCTGCAGCGAAACGGAAGTCGTCCATCATCTGATGAATTTCTTCAACAGTTAAAGCATGACACTTCATATTTGGATCAAATACTGAAGGTAATTCACTTGATGAGATAGGAGGGTTTCCTAATGTATCAGGGAAAGCATTTCTACCAGTACCTGGAGTAAGCTGGCAGATAATCTTAGCACCATACTTATGAAC
>JAZRWC010000046.1:0-3321 GCA_045599505.1 Erysipelotrichaceae bacterium
AATTATACCATATTTCTCCTTACTCTGGATTTCATCTCACCACCTGTAGAGGTGGGAGTGTTCTGACTAAATTTAGATAAAATATAAATTATACCCAGCAATATAATTATTAAAACTAACATAATAAAAGGTGATATATCCAATCACCTTAATATTTAGATAATACTGCTTTCTTCAACTTCAAAGCCAAAGAACTTTAATGCTTTATAGTTTGCTTGATTCCAGAAGTAGAAATTGTGCTTACCTTTCCAATACTCTTCACCTGCATAACATTCAGGAAGTTTTTCCTTAACTAATCCAGCAACTTCTTTAGAACCAACCATCGCATTATCTTCTGTTCCACAATAGAACATAAATTGAGGTTTAGCCACATCCTTATTAGCTAACTTATCAATTAATACTTCTAAGTTATTATCTGAAGTTAAAATAGCTTGCTGATCAAAACCGAATGCGCCCTTATTATGAGGAGTTAAGTTAGTATACCAAGTACTTGTAGCTAAATTACCACCTGATAAACATACTGCCTTACCATAGTTTTCTGGATGAGATAAAGCTAATCTCATTGTTCCATATCCACCCATAGATTCACCCATGATGAAAGTTTGATTAGGATCATCAGTAATAGGGAATAAATTCTTTAGTTTAGTAGGCAATTCTTCAGCGATCCAAGTTAAGTATGGTTGGCCATATTCCATATCGATATAAGATGAATTGTTAGCACTTGGGAATACAACGATCAAATCTAAATCACGGCATAATAAGAATAAGTTTGACTGGTTAATCCAGCTTGAACAATCTTCCTTACCACCATGTAGAACATATAATACTGGATACTTCTTTCCTCTAGTATCAACTGTCTTATTTCTATCTTCAGGGATTAATACTTCAACTTTTGTATCCATATTTAAACTACAAGCACGCATAGTTAATTGAGCATGAATCATATTTTATTTCTCCTTTATTTTTCTCTTTATTAATTATTATGTATTATTGATTAACTTCTTTTACCATACTATTAACAGCATCATGATGAACATGTACATCATTTTTAGGCATAGTGAATTCAATAACATAGCCATTTTCATAGGAAACCTTATAATCAGCACCATCTACATAGAAAGTATAGTCTGTATCGCTAGCTATCATACCATATACAAGTTTAACCTTTTCTCCAGCACGATAGCTGTCTTTAGCTCCTTCATATCCATCTTTATAATCGTAAGTAGCGTTAAATTTCTTTCCACAACCAAATAAACTAAAAATCATAAGTCCTCCTAATAGTATAACTAGTAATTTCTTCATATTCTTTTCCCTCATCGAGTTTGTTACATTAATCTTATCACGTACATGCCAAAAGAAAAAGCATTGGAACTTTCCAATGCCTTAGCTATTAATCTTCAATCTTTTCTAAATCTGCGTATGAGATTTCAGTTGGAGTTTCTCTACCGAACATGATAGCTAATACTGTTGCTACTTCGCCAGCATCATCCATTGATTCGATTGTACCTTCAACATTTGCGAATGGACCATTTAAGATTCTTACTCTATCGCCAACTGTGAAGTTAACAACGATCTTCTGATCGCTCTTACCACATCTTCTTAATACGCTTTCGATTTCTTCTTCAGGTACACTAAATGGCTTAGCACCGCCACCAGAAGAACCGATGAATCCAGTAACACCTGGAGTATTTCTTACAACATACCAAGCTTCATCTGTCATAATCATCTGAACGAATAAGTAACCAGGGAAGATATTTCTAACCTTTTCAACTTTCTTACCGTTCTTGTAATCAACTTCTACTTCTTCAGCTACTTCAACTCTAAATACGATGTCAGTTAATCCTTCAGAAACAACTCTCTTTTCTAAGTTGTCTTTTACTCTATTTTCATGACCAGCATATGTATTAACTACATACCATTCCTTCTTTTCGCTCATTATGCACCTACTCCAATCAATACTAATAATTCTGATACTAATAAATCACAAACTACAAAGAATAATGCAAATAAGATACAGAATACTAATACCTTAACAGTGTTCTGTAATAATTCAGATACCTTTGGCCATCTTACTCTTTTTGTTTCTACACCTACGCCCTTAAAAATATCGACGATTTTATTTGTTTTGTTACCTGTGTTGGTAGTCTTTGCTTTAGTTGCCATACACCCTCCTATTTCGTTTCCTTATGTAAAGTGTGCTTTCCACATCTCTTGCAGAACTTTACAAGTTGTAAACGTTCACTCTGAGTCTTGCGATTACGAGTGGTTGTATAGTTGCGTGACAAACATTCGCTACATGTTAAAATCACCTTATCACTCATAATTTTCTCCTTTATATGCATTCTTAACTTTAGCACAAGGAGTAGGTTTAGTCAAACAAATATGAAACTTTCTTACGTATCTTCTGCAAAACATTATCGATTTTCTTCTTCGATACCCCTAGCATCTCTGACATCTCTTTATATGAATAGCCATAGGCATGAAGAAGGGTAATCATTACCTCAATTTTATCCTTAGATATTCCAGCAATAATTTCTTCTAATATCACTTTATCAATGGCATTAGAGTGAGGATCAGCCTTCTTATCTGGTATGTAATCCTCTAAAGTGATATTGTCATCGTTAAGCTTACCTTGTAGGGAAAGTATTGGTTTTCCATTATCATCATAGAAAGCTCTTCTTTGTTTTCTTATTGAATTGAACATTTCTCGTTTGATACACAAGTTAACAAATGGGGTTAATGGAACATTTTTTGTAGGGTCATAGTGCTTAACCCCATTATATAATCCTATTAATCCTGCTTGAATCAACTCGTCTTTATCAACGAAATAATAACTTTGGCCAAGCTTATTGGCCCTTGAAATGATAGCTGGCTTCATCTCTAAAGCCAAATTATCAAACTCGTCTTCGTTTTCTTCTTTTTTAATCTCTTTTATTTCCTTATCTTCCATCCTATTACCACTCACTATTTAAGTGGGAAGCGACAAGAATAAATTTGATAAAGAAGTACGCTACAGGCAACTGATGCATTTAATGATCCAATATCTGTTAGCATCGGTAAAGTGACTTTAATATCACAACCTTCTCTAACTAATCTATGCATTCCTTTACCTTCTGAACCGATTACTAATACTACTGGCATATTATAGTCAACACTACGATAGTCAACAGCATCCTTCATATCAGTTCCAATTACCCAATAACCTTCCTTTTTTAACTGTTCTAAAGTCTTAGCTAAGTTAGTTACTTGAGCAACCTTAACGTAGTCAATTGCACCTACTGAAACCTTTGCGACGGTACCGTTAAGTGACACGCTTCTATT
>JAZRWC010000047.1:0-9063 GCA_045599505.1 Erysipelotrichaceae bacterium
ATTTCATATTTTTTATTTCCTATTAAACTCAACTGTTTTATTTTGATATTCCCTTTGTTCAGGTACATCAAAGTTAAATTCATCTTTATTTATGGATTCATTTGTTCTAAAGCTAATAACTACATCATTTACACTGGCGTAAATACTATCACCAATTGCGAAAACGGAAAACTCACTTTCATTTAACTCAAATACTTTTTCAATCAAACTAATCGTATTTCCTGGAAAAGCATAGCCAATTTCTTCATCTACACAATACAGTTCTAAAGCATATTCCAGCTTACCATTTTCATAAATTGGGTATATTCTATTAGGATATCTAAGACCAACTATCTCAATACCTTGACTAACAGAAAGACTTTTTGTATCAAATGCAAAGTCCTTAGCTATTTGATTAAAATTATCGTAAACATATTTATCAAATTCATCATTTTTATTACCTTCATTATTACTTCCACTATTACTGAAAGAAAGAATTATAGCTAAGATGACGATAAAAACTACTAATGCCTTTTTCATTTGTCTTTCCTTTTCCATACAACAATATTATACAATCATTATACCTATTAGTTATTAAAAAGTAAGCTTACTAAGTTTACTAAAAACTTAATAAGCTTACTATATTTTAAATACTAAGCAGCAACTGACTTTCTTTGTTTCCACTTACCAGAGAAGAAATACGGGAATACTACTAAAGCATATCCATAGCTAGCTATAGCTGAACCATACCAGAATCCCTGTACTCCAAAGTTCATGATAACACCAAACAAATAAGTTAAGCCAATTCTTAGGATAAATCCTTCCACAATGCCCATCATGAAGTTAATCTGAGAATGTCCTAAACCATTTATTAAAGCTAATGATGGTGATCTGAATGAATAACCCATAAAGCTAATAACGCTTACTGGAGCATATAACTTGGCTAAAGCTAATACTCCTTCAGATTTATTGAAGATGCCAAAGATACTTTCTGGGAACATATAAATCATTACGCTAATGAAGCTGACAAAGATAAAGTCAAAGAAGAATACTCGATAAACAACTTCCTTTACTCTATCAATCTTACCAGCACCAAAGCTTTGTCCAATGATAGTCGCTCCTGAAGTATTTAAGGCATTACATACGATTAAGGCGATGTTATTTAACTTATTTCCAACCCCTGTAATAGCTGAAGCAGCTACACCATATTGATTGATAAAGGAACCAACAAATAAGGCTGAGATGCTTCCTGCTGAACTTTGAATGGCAATTGGGATGCCTAATTCTAACATATTTTTCAAAGGTTTAGGTGCAATCTTAAAACTTGATAATTTGAAATCAAAACCAAATTCCTCTTTGTTTTTGTATAAATAACTAACACATAATAAGAATGAAGTACCTTGAGAGATAACTGTAGCTAAAGCAGCACCAAAGGCATTAAGATTTAATACAGCGATAAATATATAGTCTAAAATTGTGTTTAATACAGCAGCTATACCGATATACTTCATAGGATGCTTGGAGTCACCCATACCTCTTAAAATAGCACTGACCATATTGTATCCAAAGATGAATACCATGCCGACAGAGCAACAGATAGTATAATCAAATGCTCCCTTATAAGCTTGTTGGGGAACATTTAACCAATTTAAGAAAGTATTAGCCCCAAAACAAGATAATACAGATAAAACAACACCTGTTAAAAAAGTAAAGGTAAATAGAGTACCAATAACCTGTTTAATCTCACTTCGTTTACCAGCCCCTAAATATTGAGAAATCATAATCTGACCAGCAGTAGCGAAACCCATACCAATAAAGGTAAAGAAATGCATCAAATCACCACCAACTGATACAGCTGATAATCCTACATCACCCGCAAATCTGCCGATGATAACCATATCTATCATGTTATATGCCGTCTGTAATAGATTAGAAAGCATAACAGGATAAGCGAATAGTAATAATACTGGCGTAACCTTACCAACAGTTAAGTCCTTAACAATCTTCTTCTTTTCCATAAGTACCTCAAAAAATAAAATACTGCCGATCATTATTGATTCGGCAGTATATAAATACATCCAACTTCGCTTACTATTCTAAATTACTGTTATTTCACTGTCAAATAATACGCATTATAAAAGGGTGCCAAAGCACCCTTGATTACTAGAATGTGATTTCCTTTGATTTTGAAACCTTCATGTATAGTAGTAATGACAAGATAGTTGATACAGTTAAGATAGTTGCGTAAGCAGCTGCATAACCGTAGTTACCTCTTGATACATATGTATAAACAGCTAATGTCAATGTGATTGTCTTAGTGTTATACAAGATTACTGCTGTTGATAATTCAGTAATAATTGTTACCCATGACATTATTGCACCAGATAAGATACCATTAGCCATCATAGGAACTGTGATTGAGAAGAATGCCTTTAACTTACTAGAACCTAGTGAGATAGCAGCTTCTTCAATACTCATTGGAATCTGCTGTAATGTAGCTACAGAAGATCTGATTGTGTATGGAATACGTCTAATTACTAACGCAATTACCATAATAGCAGCTGTACCAGTTAAGATCATTGGTTTTTTAGAGAATGCCATAACTAATGAGATACCTACTACTGAACCTGGAATGATATAAGGAATCATTGATACTGTATCAATAACCCTATTAACTGCGTTATTTCTTCTAACAACAAGATAAGCAATTAAGATAGCTAATACGATAACGATACCCAAAGCGATTAGGCCGATAACATATGTATTAGGAATAGCTCTCTTTAGATGAGTAAATGCATACTTGTAAGAATCTAATGAGAATCCCTTAACAAATAACTTACCACTTGTCTTCAAGAATGACGTGTAAATTACATATACCTGTGGCATAAATGATAAACCTACAACACCCCAAGAGTATAAGTGAACTAATACAGATTGAATGCCATGAATCTCTTTTCTTTCGATTGAGTGCATTGCGTTCATAGTGAACTTGAAACGGTTATTTACATAACGCTGAATCAAGAAGATTGCAGCTGTAATGACAATCGCGATGATTGATACTGCGGCACCAAAGTTATGATTTGCACCTGTTTCTGCGAAATAAGAGTCATAAATTACTACTGGAAATGTTTGGTAACCTTCACCAATTAATAATGGAGTACCAAAGTCAGCGAACGCTCTCATGAATACTAGTAAAGCAGCTGCGATGATTGTTGGCATACATAATGGGACTACTAGCTTGAAGAAGCGCTTAACACCTGAACATCCCATATTTTCACTGGCTTCAAGTAAAGAATTATCGATATTCTTTAAGGCACCTGAAACATATAAGAATACTAATGGGAATAGCTGTAAGGCTAATACTAGTAAGATACCATTAAATCCATAAATATTTGGAATAGTGATACCAGTAACATTGTAGATAAACTTTGTGATAATACCACTTCTACCTAATAACATGATCCAAGAGTATGCACCGATAAATGGAGCTGACATAGAACATAAGATAACGATTACCTGTAATACTGTCTTACCCTTGATTTCATACATCTGGTAGAAATAAGCTAAAGGTACGCCTAATACTAAAGCTAATAATGTAGCTAAAGTAGATACCTTTAGTGAGTTAAATATTGATTTAACATAATAGCTCTGAGCAAAGAAGCTCTGGAAAGCCTTTAAGCTGAATTGTCCTTCTACAAAGAATGCTGAGACAAATAGCTTAAATAGTGGGAATAGCAGGAATAGTAAATAACCTACTAAGACAATTAGTGATATGACTTTCCAGACGTCAAAATTTTTCGTCTTTTTCATATAAACTAATCCTTATCGTATTTTGCGTTATCGTTAACTACGCCTGTTAATAAATTATGCTTACCATCTTTATCAAAGATGTTAATTTTTTCTCTCTTTACAGTTAAGTAGATTTCAGTTCCCTTTGGAATAATTGAGTCAATTTTTGATTCTTGAATGATTTCAGCCTTAGTTCCATCCTCAAAATGTACAAAGTAATGAGTATTTAAACCTAAGAATACAGAATCATCGATTGTAGCCTTAATACCATCAGTATTGTTTAAATCTACTACTAATTCTTCTGGTCTGATACTTGCCTTAACTTCTTGTGATTCTACACCTTCTCTAACATTATCCATAGTTACTGAATAACCACCTGGTAAAGTTAATGTAGTTACACCATCTTCTACAGTTAAAGTAGCATCTAAGATATTTGTTCTACCGATGAATGTAGATACAAATAAGTTTGCAGGACGCTGATATAGCATCTTTGGAGTTCCAATCTGTTGAATCTTACCTAAATTCATAACCGCAATTCTATCGCTGACAGCCATAGCTTCTTCCTGGTCATGAGTAACATATACAGTTGTAATTCCTACACTGTTTTGAATTTCCTTGATAGCTGTACGCATTTCTACTCTTAACTTAGCATCAAGGTTACTTAAAGGTTCGTCCATTAATAATACGTCTGGTGTAATAGCTAAAGCTCTAGCTAAAGCAACACGCTGCTGCTGACCACCAGATAATCTTTCAGGCATTCTTTCACGATATTCTTCAATCTTCATTAAGCTTAAGAACTGATCAGTTTTTGCCTTAATTTCATCCTTTGGTAATTTTCTATTGTTCAAACCAAATGCAACGTTCTTTTCAACAGTCATATTTGGGAAAATAGCGTAGTTCTGGAATACCATACCAATATTTCTCTTGGCTGGGTCCATATCATTAATCCTTGTCTCATTGAAATAGAAATCTCCACCTTCAATTGAGTTGAAGCCTGCGATCATTCTCAATAATGTTGTCTTACCACAGCCAGACGGACCAAGGAGGGTGAAAAATTCGCCCTCCTTAATGTCCAGTGATAAGTCAGGAATTATTGTATTATTGCCGTATTTTTTAACAGCGTTTCTTACTTTGATATTAACACTCATAATTCTAACCTCTCAATAATAATTATTGCTTATTAAGCTTTTTTAATTTTAAAATTCTAATTTTTAAATATTAGTTAGGGTGAACTTCGTTGAATAATTCAGTCCACTTAGCCTGCCAATCAGCCTTGTTAGCACCACAGAATGGGATGTCTTCGAATACTAAATTGATCTGTGAGAATGGAAGCATCTTATCAGTAGTGTTAGAAACTTCTGTATTAACTGGACGAGCAGTTGTCTTAGCGATTTCGTTCTGTCCTTCTTCAGAAATTAACCAGTCCATGAATAACTTAGCATTCTTCATGTTAGGAGCGTTCTTAACGATACCTGCACCAGCTGGTAACCATACTGCACCTTCTTCAGGATATACTAACTTAACATTTTCAGCACCATCAACTAATAAGCTTACGCATGGGTCTTCATAAGAAACACCAACAACGTATTCACCACTTACAGTTCCCTTGTAAATAGCTGAAGATGAAGATAATACTGCTGAGAACTGGCCAATGAATCCCTTAACCCAATCCCAAGCTGCATCATCGTAAGGTTCATTACCCATTACTAATAACATGTTAGTTAATTCTGCCCAAGCACTTGATGACTTAGCAGGGTCACCCATAGCGATATGATCCTTTAATTCAGGTCTCATTAAATCAGCATAACCCTTGAATTCATCAATGTTTAAGCCTAACTTTTTGTATTCATCAACGTTAACTAATAAAGCTGCTGAACCATCTAAACAATAGTGAGTAGCAACACCAGCTGTGTTCTGATATGCTTCAGGAAGCTTATCATCGCCCTTAGCTGTGTATTCTTCGAAATACTGCTGGTAATTAGTTGCGTTAGCGTAGTTTAAACCACCGTATAAAACGTCAGCCTGAGGCTGTTCAGCTTCAGCAACAATTCTTTCTAAGCATTCACCAGTACCTAAAGATAATACTTCTACTTCGATACCATACTTTTCACCAAATGCATAAGCAACGTCAACTAAAGCATCTGAGTTAGGTGAATAGATAACTAAGCTCTTAGATTCTTCAGGTTGTTCCTTGCTACCACAAGCTGCCATAGTGAAGACCATTAAAACAGCTAATAAAATTGTAAGTAACTTTTTCATAGTTTCCTCCTTCATATTATTATTATGAACTTTTCAAAAGTTTTTACTAACTTGATTATAGTATTATATGTAAGCGTTGTCAATTTTATGCACTTGTTAAAAAATTCATCAATAATAAAACTACTTTTACCTATTTATGATAGAATTATTAAGTAAAAATTAAAGGAGGAATTATTATGCCTTGTACAACAATCATCGCTGGTAAATTAGCTACTAACGATAAATCTACTATGATTGCGAGAACTGATGATGGTTCATTTGATGTAAAAAAGTTAATTGTAGTATCTCCAGATAAGCAGCCTAAAAAATATAAGAGCATTATCTCTCATGTTGAGGTTGAATTACCTGATAATCCATTAAGCTATACATGCTCTCCAAATGTCGATAAGAAGAAAGGCACTTGGGCAGCTACTGGTATCAATAGCGCTCATGTTGGTATGACAGCTACTGAAACAATCACATCTAATCCTAGAGTATTAGCTGCTGACCCATTAGTTGTATTAAAGCCAGCTACTAGCAAGAAAGAAAAGGAAATTCCTGGTGGTATTGGCGAAGAAGATATCGTCGTATTAGTACTACCTTATATCACTTCAGCTAGAGAAGGTGTTAAGCGCTTAGGTTCTCTATTAGAAAAGTATGGGACATATGAAACAAACGGTATCGCCTTCAACGATGAAAATGAAGTTTGGTGGTTAGAAACAATCGGTGGACATCATTGGATTGCTCAGAAAGTTGCTGATGAAGAAGTAGTAATCAATCCTAACCAGTTCGGTATGGATCACTTCGACTTAAAGGATGCATTTGGCAAGCAGACAACATGCATGTGTTCAAGCGATTTAAGAGAATTCATTAAGGATAACAACTTAGATTTAAATCAGAATGGTGTATTCAATCCTAGAAATATCTTCGGTTCTAGAACTGATACAGACCACATCTACAACACTCCAAGAGCTTGGTTTATGGCGAAGTGCCTTTGCCCTACTAAGTATAAGTGGGAAGGTGAAAACGCTGACTTTACACCATTAAGTGACAATATTCCTTGGTCATTAGTTCCAGAAAGAAAGGTTACTGTTGAAGATTTCAAGTACATCTTAGCTGGTCATTATCAGGGAACTGATTACGATCCATATATCAACAGAAATACTGGTAAGCGTGGTATGTACCGTTCAATCGGTATCAACAGAACTGGTGTTACTTCAATCTGTCAGATTCGTAGCAACGTTCCAGATGAAATCAAGGGTGTTGAATGGATTATCTTCGGTTCAACAACATTCAGTGCTTGCTTACCTGTTTACACAAACGTTAAGTCAATGCCTAAGTATTTAAGTGATGTAACTTTAGATACTGATACAAACAACTTCTATTGGGGTTCAAGATTAATCGGTGCTTTAGCTGATCCAATCTTCTCAAACACAATGAGATTAATTGAGCGTTACCATAACAAGATTGCCATTGAAGGAAGAAGAATCATCTTAGAATATGATAAGAAGATGATCGAAACTAAGGACTACTCTTTAATGGATAAGGCAAATAAGGAATTAGCTGATATGGCTAAGGCTGCTACTACAGATACTTTAAATAAAATCTTACATGAAGCAAGCGTAGCTATGAAAAATGGCTATAACTTATCAGATAACTAATCGCAAAAATAGGCTGCTACCAAATGGTAACAGCCTTTATTTTATCTATTAGTTTTTAGTTGCAGCGTGAGTATTGAAGTAGCTCTTAGTATTCTTCTTCTGTTGGTTCCTTTCAACAGTATTTAATACTGGAATACCATTATATAAAGCTAAATCGTAACACAATACCTGAACAAATGGAGCGAACTCTAAAGATACGAAGTTTTCAGTAACTGGCTTAACCTTTAAGTCTGTATCATCTTGAGTCTTAGCACCAATGATGAAACCATGACCATTAAACTGTTCCTTCATCATTGAACCGATACCTTGAGTTAAGTATTCGTTCTTACCGCCATCACTTAAGGCAACAACTACTGTATCACTCACAAATCCCATTGTAGGTCCATGTAAACCATCATCGATTTCATAGCCAACTGAGAACTGTTTCTTAGCAGTTTCTAAAATCTTTAAGGCACCTTCTAAAGCTACACCATATAAGCTATCAGAACCATATAATACGATAGTGCTAGCACTTCCTAATACATCCTTATTAACTTCAAACCACTTTTCGGCCTTCTTGATGTTTCTCTTATTAGCCTTAGCTGCTAATAAAGCTTCTTCTACATAACCATTATAAGTTTCTTCTGTTAAGTAGCCAGTAGCCTTACCTAATTGGCAAGCCATCATCATTTCTGATAAGAATGTTGAGCAGTAACCGATAGTTCTATAGCTGTATTCCTCATATCCGCAATTCATATTTAACCATACATCTGCTTCACTATCTAATAATGTTCCTTCTTCACCAGTTAAAGCAGCAGTTAATCCACCAAATGATTTAGCTTTTCTTAAGCATGCTTGAGTTAATGTGGAAGTACCTGATTGAGATACGAATACATATAATGCCTTTGGATCATAAGAAGTTTTACTTAAGAATAAATTAGGTAAAACCGCAAAAGTAGGAACACCAGTAGCTTTTTCAACAAATAATGAAGCTGTAACTGAGCTAGTGTTACTAGTACCAGAACCTACAAAGTAGATAGCGCTAATACCCTTACGCTTTTTTACAAGCTTTACAAGTTTCTCAAATGTCACTTCTCTATCGCTAACGATTCTTTCAGCGATAGAAGAAACACGCTTGATACAATCAAGCATAGTCACTCTTTTCATATTATTATTTCTCCTTTAGATTTGTCTATCTATAGACATACTAGCATATTATTACTATTAAATCATTAAAAAACCTGAAGAAATTGTTCTTCAGGTAATATACACATTTATATTGGCTCTTTTCAAGTTAATAGTTGATATTAATTAGTCACATGAACTAAAAATACCATAGTGGTGTTCTCCATATGCCTCATATAAGTCAATTGGCATGGGAATCTTACATATATCACTGTTAAGTAGCTCTTTATCG
>JAZRWC010000048.1:0-15834 GCA_045599505.1 Erysipelotrichaceae bacterium
AGTGATTGGTTCAAATACCATCTTAGCTTCAATCTGTTCAGAGATACCCTTAACGATACGGCATAATTCGCTGTAATCTAAAGCAGGATCATTTCCTCTTTCTCTTGTTAATCTAGTAGAAGTATCACCAGCGCATCCAACAAATGGCATTACTGATACATCACCTAACATCTTAGCAACGTTGTCTCTAACATTACCAACGATATCTGTACTCATCTTTGGATTTTTAGGGAAGATCATTGTGCTATGGCAAGTTAACTGCATCCAAGCACCGATAACATTATCAGTATCTGCTTCAGTGAACTTGATGATGTTTACATTCTTATCGCAAGGCTTATCTAAAGCGTTACGGTTAGAGTACATACCTTCAATTGGTACTACTGCGATTGAAGAATCAAATTCCTTTAAGTTCTTTTCGTTTTCAACAAAGATATCAGCTGCCTGCTTTGCCCAACCCTGTACCATATCATAATAGATATCATCTACAGTCATATTATTGCGGCTTGTTAATCTGAACTTGTTCATGTTCTTATCAACGTTTGGACCTGAATGAGTATGAGTTCCTGATAAGATGAAATTATCAGCTGTAATCTTATCAGTTACCTTAGCTAATTCATCTAAGAAAACCTTAGTCATAGCTACGTTTGGTCCACCTAAGTCCAAACCAACCCAATACATGTAATTTCCATCAAAATTGAATAGAGTACCTGTTAAATGGAACTCATCATACTTGTTTTCTGGAGTATTGGCGATAGTTACCATCTGACCAGCTTGTCTGTATGGAAGCTCTTTATCATTCTTTAGGTATTCCACAGTTTTCATTGCGACCTGCTTCATTATTGTTTCCTCCTTATTTTTGTTAGTTTTATTATAAAACAAGAGTTTATAGTTGTGTAAGAGTAATGACTATTAAAAAAGCTATTAGTAATACGTAATCGTATATCCTAATAGCTTAATAATTCATTAATTGAAGATGTCGATACCCATCTTTCTTTGAACTTTTCTTAACTTCTTTTCAGCGATATAGTTAGCCTTAGCTGCACCATTCTTTAATACTTCTTCAATGACACCACTTGCTAAGATTTCGTTATATCTAGTTTGAATCTTAGTTAATTCGTTGCCTACAACTTCAGCTACTTCCTTCTTGAAAGTACCATAGCCAACACCATCGTATCTAGCTACGATTGAATCAATTTCTTCACCAGTTAATGAAGACATGATTTCGATTAGGTTAGAGATACCTGGCTGATTTTCCTTATCATAGTTAACCTTACCAACCATATCAGTTACAGCTGACATGATCTTCTTTTTAGCTGAATTAACATCATCTAATAAGTAGATACATCCTTTATTAGTTTCATCTGACTTGCTCATCTTCTTAGTTGGATCAGATAATGACATGATTCTAGCTCCAACCTTCTGAGTTACAGGTTCTGGTACAACAAATGTTTCTGAATAACGGTTATTGAAACGCTGTGCTAAGTTTCTAGCTAATTCTACATGCTGCTTCTGGTCAGCTCCTACTGGTACATAGTCTGCATCATATAAAAGGATATCTGCAGCCATTAATGAAGGGTAGACGAATAAGCCAGCGGTGATACCATCTTCCTGCTTTGCACTCTTTTCTTTAAACTGAGTCATTCTGCTTAATTCACCCATGTAAGACTGACAAGTTAATAACCAGCCTAATTGAGCATGAGCTCTAACATCTGACTGTAAGAAGATTGTGCACTTTTCAGGATCAAGACCACAAGCTAAATATAGAGCGATAGCGTCCTTTAAATTCTTTCTTAGTTCCTTTGGATCGATTGGAACTGTTACACAATGAAGGTTAGCGACGAATACGTATAATTCATAGTCGTCCTGGTATTTGACGAAATTTCTTAAGGCACCGATATAGTTTCCTAATGTTAACTGACCGGTAGGCTTAATTCCACTGAGCATTTTTTTCATATTAAATACCTCCTTGTAAAATAAAAAAAGCACCCACTTTGGGACCCGTTAAGGTGGTGCCACCCAAATTGTCATATGTTATTTATGACCACTTTATAGGTTGTAAAGTAACCGACTTTAGACTCCTATATACCCAATTAATTAAAAACTTAGATTGATCTTTCACCTTCATCAATTCGCTATTAGCTAGAGGTTTTTAACTCATATATATAATCATTGCCTTGAATGTATTCTATCATATTTTATAAATAAAAAGATAGAAATATTATTGAAAATACTATAAAAGTTTGTTATAATTTTCAAGCATTGATAAATGCGCTCTTAGCTCAACTGGATAGAGCGTTTGACTACGGATCAAAAGGTTGCGGATTCGATTTCTGCAGAGCGCGCCATTTGAAATTAATACTGGCTTATGCCAGTTTTTTTTGCCTTGATAGTCCTAGAGAAATAATTAACTAAATATGTATATCATGTTTATTATTGATTATTTCTTCACTTGCGACAAAGAAAATTTCACTTGTAAAGGTGTAATTTGTTTATTATAATATCTTTGGTGTTTTGAAAAGCACGATATTAGGCATTTAGAAGTGAGGGGGGTAATGTATGTTAGTTATCTATACATCTCCAGGATGTGCGTCTTGCAGAAAAGCTAAGGCTTGGCTAAAAGAACGCGGATTGAAGTTTGTAGAAAAGAATATTTTCTCATCAATTCTTCGTGAAAATGAGATTCGTTTTTTATTATCAAGAAGTGAAAATGGAACAGATGATTTAATCTCAACTCGTTCTAAGGTCATTAAGGACAACAATGTTGATTTAGACAGCATGTCAATTAAAGAGTTGATCTCTTTTATTAAGGAATATCCTAGCGTATTAAAGAGACCTATCATTATCGATGAAAAGAACTTATTAATTGGATTTGATAGTGAAGAGATTGAAGTGTTCGACAAAAAGAAGACTGCTTCAACTTGTTATGGAGAAAAGTGCCCTAATTACCAGTTATGTGGTGCTTTAAAAACTGAATGTTCAGGATATTAAACCTCATTTGAGGTTTTTCTTTTGGCTTAATAAGAAGAATTGATGATAAATGTGATACAATTATTATGGTGATTTATTTATGAAAATTTTAGTAGGATTATCAGGTGGAGTAGACTCTGCAGTAGCTGCATATTTATTAAAGCAACAGGGACATGATGTTACTGGTGCTTTTATGCGTAACTGGGATGCTGCCACTAATAATGATATATTGGGCAATCCAACAATTATGGATGATGTATGCCCACAAGAAGTTGATTATCAAGACGCTTTAGCGGTTGCAGAGTGTATTGGTATCAAGTTAGAAAGAATCGACTTCGTTAAGGAATATTGGGATGATGTATTCACTAACTTCATTAGTGAACATAAAAAGGGAAGAACTCCTAACCCAGATATTTTATGCAATAAATATATTAAGTTTGATGCATTCTTTAATTATGCTAAATCTAGGGGATATGAAGCTGTGGCTACAGGTCATTACGCTAGAGTAACGCATGATGAAAATGGATCAAATATGTTAAAAGCTTTAGATTTAAATAAGGATCAATCTTATTTCTTAGCCCAAATTAATAGAGATGTATTAGATACTACTATCTTCCCATTAGGTGATATCGATAAGCCTGAAGTTAGAAGAATAGCTAGTGAGATGAATCTACCAGTAGCTACTAAGAAGGATTCAACTGGAATCTGTTTTATCGGTGAAAGAAACTTCAGAGAATTCTTACACAACTATCTTCCAAGTAAGGATGGAAATATCATCGATATAGCTACTAAGGAAGTAGTAGGGACTCATGTTGGTGTTATGTACTATACTATTGGCCAAAGAAAAGGCTTAGGTATTGGTGGTAACAAGGGCAGATGGTTTGTGGTAGGCAAGGATGTGGAAAAGAATGAATTATACGTTACTTGTCAGAATGAAGAGAATTGGTTATATTCAGACTCATGTCTAGTTTCTGGATTCAATAAACTTGCAGATTTTACTTTACCTCTAGCTTGCAACGCTAAGTTTAGATATCGTCAACAAGACAATCCAGTTACTTTAGAAAAATATGATGATGATTTATATTTGGTAAAGTATCCTCAATTAGTTAAAGCAGTTACTCCAGGACAGCAGGCAGTATTCTATGATGGTGATGTATGCATTGGTGGAGGAGTAATTGAAAAGACATTTATTAATGGTGAAGAACATTCATTAATGCTAAAAAAGCATCTTGAAGGTAAATAATGGTAATTAAAGGTAAATTCTCAAAAACTATTTATTATCGTAACGATAACGGCTATACAGTAGCCGTTTTTGATATTGAGGAAAATAGAAATGAGAGTGAAACCATTATCGTTAATGGCTATATTGGCCAAGTTGATAAAGAAAAGAAATATAAATTAACAGGTAAATATGTTGAACATCCAAAATATGGTATTCAATTCCAGGTTGATGGCTTAGAGAAGTTAATAGCTGCTGATGAAAATGAGTTAGCTAACTTTTTTGCTGGTCCACAATTTAAAGGAATCGGTGGTAAATTTGCTAAGTCAATTGTTGAGACATTAGGAATGGACGCTATTAGATTAATAAAGGAAAATCCTGATATTTTAGATGATGTGCCTAAGATCACCTTAAAAAGAAAAGAAGCTATTTTAGAAGGTTTAAAACGGGATAGCGATGATAGCGTAGTATTTTTAACTGCTCATCATTTATCTTTAAAACAGATAATGATTTTAAAGAAATATTATGAAGAAGACTTAATGCCTATCTTGTTGGATAAGCCTTATAGTGTAATAAAAGAAGTAAGTGGAATCGGTTTTGCTACTATCGATAAGTTTGCCTTATCTATCGGCTTTGATGAGGATGATAAGGGCAGATTAGCTGCTTTATCTGAATCCTTATTAATGGATTTATGTATGAGTAGCGGTGATAGCTATATCGATATTGAAGAATATAATAGCTATCTAACAAAGAAACTAAAGGATTATAATCCTGATGTTGAAGAAATAATCGAAGAATTAATCGTGACTAGAAGAGTGGTAGTTGAAGATAATAAGGTTTATCCAATATCTCAATACCAATCAGAAGGATATATTTCTAGATTTTTATCATTCTTTCCAGCTAATCCAATTTACAAGGTGGAAAAGGAAGTTATTGAAGCGAACTTAAGAACTGTATCAGAAAACTTTGGTATTACTTATCAACAGAAACAATTAGAGGCAATTGACGGGTTCTTTGATAATGATGTATTAATCTTAACTGGTGGACCAGGTACAGGTAAAACAACAATCGTTAGAGCGATGATTGAATTATCTAATCTAGTTTATCCACAATACTCAATCAATTTGATTGCTCCTACTGGTAGAGCAGCAAAAAGATTAACCCAATTAACTAATTGTGAAGCTAAAACTATTCACTCATTACTATTGTGGGATAAGGAAACAGGTAAGTTTTCTAAAAATGAAGAGAATCCACTAACTACCGATATTATTATCATCGATGAGTTTTCCATGGTTGACCAATACTTGTTTTACAACTTACTAAAGGCAGCAGGTTCATTAAAGAAGATGATTTTAATTGGTGATATCGATCAGTTACCAAGTGTAGCTATGGGCAGCGTATTAAGAGATTTAATTGACTGTAACTTATTTAAAGTAATTAAGCTAACTGAAAATTATCGTCAGAAACAAGGTAGCGATATCATCTCATTAGCTAATAGTATTAGAGATGAAAATTGTACTTCTATTCCTACTGATAAGGATATCAGATTTATTCAAACTGAAAAGGTCAATATTAAAGATGCAACATTACAGGTTGTTAAAAGAGCACTAGATAGTTTTGATTCTTTAGAAGAAGGATTTATGAATGTTCAGGTATTAGCGCCTAAGCATAATGGCTTAAATGGTATTAACTCTTTAAATGTAGCTTTACAGAAACAATTCAATCCTTACTCAAAGGATAAGAGACAATTAGAAGTAGGATATAGAACTTTTAGAGTTAATGATAAGATCTTACAGTTAAAAAATCAGCCAGATGATGATGTTTATAATGGTGATATCGGTATTATTAGAGAAATAATATATTCTCATGAAGATATCAATGATCAAAATAGAATCATCATCGATTTCGATGGAAAGATTGTTGAATATACAAGCGAAACATTTGGGAACATAACTCATGGATATTGTATGAGTGTGCATAAATCACAAGGTTCCGAATACCCAATAGTAATTATGCCAATGGATAATGAGTATGGAATTATGTTGCAGAAAAGATTAATTTATACAGCTGTTACCAGAGCTTATAAATCATTAGTATTTATTGGTGAACAATCAGCCTTCTATAAAGGAATTTTGCGTAAAGATTTCCATAACCGTAAGACAACTCTAAAAGAAAAACTATGGGAGAGCTTCGATGAAATACCAGAGTAAAAAAGAACAGAGATTAGAAATCAAAGATAGATTAGCTAAAGCTGATAAAGCTTATTTAGCTAGTAGTAGCGATATTATTTGTGACAAGCTATTTGAACTTATTGAAGATAATGGATATGAAAATATCTTATCTTACAAAGCTACTAGTAAAGAAGTTAACTTGGATAAGCTAAATGATAAGCTGATAGCTAATGGTATAAAAGTTGGTTATCCAATATGTGTAAATGATAACATTGAATTTTACTACGCTAGTAAGTTTAATGTTGGTGCTTATGGTATTTTAGAACCTGAAGTAGAAAGCAGTGAAAAGGTAGATTTAGGCTATGTTGATTTAGTTTTAGTTCCTTTAGTAGGTTTTGATGAAGCAGCTAATAGAATCGGTCATGGTAAGGGATATTATGATAGATTTTTAAGTGAAGAAGAGTTTACTACTATTGGTGTAGCTTTTGAGATTCAAAAGCTTGATAAAGTTATTTGTGATGAAAATGATGTCAATTTAGATTTGATAATCAGTGAAGAGAATATCTATTAGGAGGATTAAGTATGAGTAAGCCTTATGTAATTTGTCATATGACCAGTTCAATTGATGGTAAGACAACTGGAAAGTTTTTAGAAAGTTCTGCTGGTAAAAAAGCTAGTGATGTTTACTATAAACTACACAGACAATACGATGGAGATGGATTCGCTTGCGGAAGAATTACTATGAATGAATCATTTGTTCATAATAATAAACCAGATACTTCTATATACCAGGGAAGAAAGATGACAAGAAATGATTACATCGCTGATGAAGATGCTGTATATTTCGCTGTTAGCTTTGATACAAAAGGATCTTTATATTGGAAGAAGGGTACAATTAGCGATCCAGATGAAGGATATGATGATTCTCATGTAATTGAAGTATTATCTGAAAATGTTAAGGATGAGTTTTTAGTTTATTTAAGAAGTGTTGGCGTTTCTTATATATTCGCTGGTAAAAATGAAATTGATGTTTCAGTTGCTTTAGAAAAGCTATATGACTTATTTGGCATTAAGAAACTTTTATTAGAAGGTGGCAGCAAACTAAATGGTTCTTTCTTAAAGGCGGGTTTAGTTAATGAATTATCGCTTGTTATAGCTAATACTTTACAGGGTGAAGAAGGATTACCTATCTTTGAAGGTGGTAAGGATGTTAGCTTTGATTTAAAACCTTCTGAAGTAAATGGCGTTATTGTTTTACATGGTTTTTCAAGTGCTAAGAGCTCATTTGATAGAGTTTCACTAAGTGAAGTAATTGATAATCTTCAAGATTTACAATCTGATGATGACAAGTACTACTACAATAAATTAACTAAGAAGTTTATTTTCTTAAATCCAAATCCATTAATAATGAATCATAAGGAATATGAGGATTTATGTAGAGAGATTGAAGATGATGAGCATAGCAACTTTGTAGCCTTGTACGATAGAAGAGAAGTAGATGAGTATGGAATGATGGAAGATTACATCTATGAAAAAGCTCCTGAAAAGTTAGTTTCTTTATTGCAAAATGCCCTAGGTGGTAGAGGGGCATTTAGAAGATTTAGAGAAATCTTACGCAATAATGGTCTAGAAGATGATTGGTACGATTACAGGGATGAAAAGTACAAAGAGTTAGCTATCTATTGGTGCAAGGAAAACGATTTGATTTACTTTTAATGTTTATTAGGATTTGGCTTAGGCTGAGTCCTTTTTTTGAGATAATATGATGTATTAGATATGTTTAGTAAAGGTTGAGGGTGTATAATACTTTTAAATAAAGGTTTATAAACCAGGAGGAAATAATAATGGCAGTTTGTGATTTAACTATGCGTTCAACAGTTTTACAAATGGATGTTAACGTTAAGGTATTTATTCCAGAATCAAGAAAGAGCTATAAGGATGATCCAGTAGATAAGAAATATAAGTGCTTATACATCTTACATGGTACAAAGGAAGATGCTCAGACTTGGTTTAATCTTTCAAATTTATTATTAATGGTAAGAGAATTAGATTTGTTTGTTGTATGTCCAAGTGCATATAATACTTGTTATGTTGATACTACTTTCGGTATGAAGATGCAGGAATATATCTCTGAAGAATTACCAACAAAGATGGAAAGAATCTTCCCAATTTCTTCAGCTAGAGAAGATAGATATATCATGGGCGAAAGCATGGGTGGCTATGGTACATGGTTAACAACTTTAACTCATCCAGAAAAGTATGGTAAGGCAGCTCCATTATCACAGGGTGGCTTCCGTGAATTCAAGCATGTATTAGATACAGGTGCTCATTCAGTTGATAAGTTAGCTAAGGCAGTTAGCGACAATGCTGAAAATGTTCCGCCTACAGAATATTTCTTAATGTGCGGTACTGATGATATGTTGATTTCTGCTTGTCATGAATGGATGGATTATCTTCATAAAGAATGTCCAAATATCCATGTTCAAGAAGAATATTGGCCAGGTAAGCATGACTTCTTCTTCTGGAATCAAGCTATTCCTAAGGCATTAAGATTCTTTGGATTTGATATTGATCCTAGTAGAGTAACATTAATCTAATTTGAGCATAAATAGTTCGCTTTATAGCGAACTATTTTTTTATACAATATAGCCATTAAATAAATGAATATGGTATAATCTTGTATTGTAAAGCGATGATTGGATATAAGTAGATTTATGCTTATTTTGTAGAGAAATATCGGCTGGTGAAAGATATTATTTGGTATAAATTGAAGCTAATCCATAGCGTAGTGAAAACACTAACGTAACCTAGGCGTTAACTGGATAATTAAGGTGCATGTATGTATTTATTCATACATGAATCAGGATGGTACCGCGATAAAATCGTTCCTGTTTACAGAGCGATTTTTTATTTGTTTAAAAGGAGAAGAAAAATGAAAAACTTAACTAGTAGTGAAATCAGAGAGATGTTCTTACAGTTCTTTAGGGAACATGAACATATGATTGAACCAGGTGCTTCTTTAGTACCAGTAGATGACCCAACTTTATTATGGATCCACCCTGGTGTTGCTGCTTTAAAGAAGTATTTAGATGGTCGTGAAAAGCCAAGAAGTAACCGTATCGCTAATGCACAGAAGTGTATTAGAACAAACGATATTGAAAATGTTGGTAGAACAGCAAGACACCATACTTTCTTTGAAATGTTAGGTAACTGGTCAATCGGTGACTATTTCAAGAGAGAGTCATTAAAGATGAGCTTTGAATTCTTAACATCACCAAAGTGGATCGGTTTTGATCCAGATAGATTATATGTAACAATCTATCCAGATGATGAAGAATCTTATAAGATTTGGACTGAAGAAATTGGTTTAAACCCTAATCATATCTTAAAGTCATATGATAACTATTGGGAAATCGGTGAAGGACCTTGTGGACCTGACTCAGAAATCTATTACGATAGAGGACCTGAATTCGACCCAGAAGGAATTGGCGAAAGATTATTCTTCGAAGAAATGGAAAATGACCGTTATATCGAAATTTGGAACAACGTATTCTCTCAATACAATTCTGAAGAAGGTGTTGATAGAAAAGACTATAAGGAATTACCTCAGAAGAATATCGATACTGGTATGGGCTTAGAAAGATTAACTTGCTTAGTACAGGGTGGAGAAACTAACTTTGATACTGACTTATTTATGCCTTATATCAACATGATTGAATCAATGACTACATTAAAGTATGCTGATAAGGCTAATAAGATGGCTTATAGAGTTATCGCTGACCATATCAGAACTGTTACATTCGCATTAGCTGATGGTGCTACTTTCTCTAATGAAGGTAGAGGCTACATCTTAAGAAGAGTATTAAGAAGAGCTGTTAGATATGGTAAGAAGTTAGGAATCAACGAATCATTCATGTACAAGATCGTTCCAGTTGTAGCTGAAAACATGAAGGGATTCTATCCTTACTTAACTGAAAAGGTTCCATATATCCAGAAGTTAGTTAAGGCTGAAGAAGAAAGATTTGCAGCAACTTTAACTGATGGTGAAAAGATTTTAATGGCATATTTAGCTGAACATACTAACGAAAAGGTATTAAATGGCGATATGGTATTCAAGATGTATGACACTTATGGATTCCCTGTAGAATTAACTGAAGAAATCGTTGAAGAAAAGGGTATGAGTGTTGATATGGAAGGTTTCAACAAGTGCATGGCTGAACAGCGTGAAAGAGCTAGAAACGCTAGAAGCGATGAACAGTCAATGGGAAGCCAGTCAATGGACTTATTAACATTTGAAGAACCAAGCAAATTTGTTGGCTATACAGAAACAGAAAATACATCAACTGTTATCGGCTTATTCAAGGATGGCGTTAAGGTTGATGTAGTTGAAGATGAAGGTGAAGTAGTATTCGCTGAAACTTGTTTCTACGCTGAAAGTGGTGGACAGGTTTACGATACAGGTGTTATCGAAAATGAAGGTACTACTTTAGAAGTAGTTAAGGTATCTAAGGCTCCTAACAAGCAGTTCTTACACCATGTAAAAGTTACTAAGGGCGCTGTTAAGATGGGAGATAGCTTCACATTAAAGATTAACAAGCATGAACGTGATTTAATCAAGGCAAATCACTCTTCATTACATTTATTACAGGCAGCTTTACAGAAGGTAGTAGGAAGCCATGTACATCAGGCTGGTTCTTACAACTGTAAGGATTATGGTCGTTTCGACTTCACTCATTATGAAAAGGTTACTAACGAACAGTTAAAGGCAATCGAAAGAATCGTTAACGAACAGATTTCATTAAAGTTACCTGTAGTTACACAGTTATTAGAAATCGAAGAAGCTAAGGCAACAGGCGCTATGGCATTATTCGATGAAAAGTATGATGATATCGTTAGAGTAGTATCAATGGGCGAATTCTCTAAGGAATTCTGTGGTGGTACTCATGTATCTAACACTTCTGAAATCGGTTTATTCAAGATCGTTTCTGAAGAATCAGTTGGTTCTGGTATCAGACGTATTACTTCTAAGACTAACTTCGGTGCATACTTAGAAATGGTTAACCAGCAAGCTATGTTAGAAAAGGCTGCTAATAGCTTAAAGGTTAATAGCATCGCTAAGGTTAACGAAAAGATTGATACATTATTAGCTGATAACGCTGATTTAAATAAGACAATTGGCGAATTAAAGAATAAGTTAGCTGCTGCTGAGAGTGAAGAAATCTTAAAGGAAGCTGTTGAAAACGATGGCTTAAAGATGTTAATCAAGCAGGTTGAAATCGCTAGTAATGAAGTTAAGCCAATGGCTGAGCAGTTAGTAAATAAGCTACATGATGCAGTTGTATTATTATATACAAACGCTAATGGTAAGGTTATGTTCTGTGCTGGTTGTAGCGCAAGTGCTATCGCTAAGGGATACAGCGCAAGTGCTATCGTTAAGTTAGCTGCACAAACTTGTGGCGGTAACGGCGGTGGAAGAAATGAAATCGCAAGTGCTGGTGGTAAGGATGCTAGCAAGTTAGCTGATGCAGTTGACGCAGTTAAGACAATGTTAAAGTTAAAATAACTATAAAATTAAAAATCAATAAAGTATAATATAGGTAGGAGGGTTAGTTATGAAAGATAATATTAGTAACACTCGTGTTTTTAGTGCAGAAGAACTAAAGCAGGCAAATATTAAGATGATTCTTAAGGAAGTTGATGCAGCATTAACTGAAAGAGGATATGACGCTGTAACTCAGATCGTTGGTTATCTAATTACAAATGATCCTGCCTATATTTCAAGTTATAAGAATGCACGTACTTTAATTCAGACAGTAAATCGTGACGAAATCTTAAAGGAAATCGTTAGAAAGTATATTGGAGAATAATTTAAGTGTTCTGATTATAAAAACTAGAAAATCGCCAAAAAGCGATTCTTTAGTTGCGTAAGGGGTATTTTACCCTAAAAACTCTCTATTAGAAGGAGATAACTATTATGGATGACAAGATTTTTACAATCGTCAATGAAGACGGTCAAGAAATTGAAAAGGAAATTGTAGTGGTATTACATATTGATTCTGTTGATAAGGACTATGTTATCTATTGTGATAACGGTGCTTTAGAATCAGGGGCTGAAGATATTAACCTTGAAGTTGCTAGAATCGATGATGATGGCAACATCTTTGAAGTAGAAACTGATGAAGAATTAGCTTTAGTTCAAGAAGCTTACGAGGGATATTGCGATGCCACAGAAGAGTAAGAAATCTAGCTTTGGTAAGGTAATCTTAGCGGTATTAGCTTTACTTATTGTCTTAGGTATTGGTGCAGGAGTTATTGGCTTTAACTACTATAAGAAGTCATTAAAAGCTGTTAATCCTACAAATAAGGAAATCGCATTTACTGTTGAGGAAGGCTCAACAATGAACGATATCATTAGAGCTTTATACAACAAGAATCTTATCAAGGATGAGGCAATTGCGAAAATCTACGTTAAGTTAAATAAGGTCAACGAGTATTATGCTGGTAACTTCTTGTTAAATACTTCTATGTCTGCTGATGAAATCTTTAGAATTTTATCAGATGTTAATAAGGCGACAAAAGAAGAAGTATCAGTCACAATCGCTGAAGGCTATTGGGCTAAGGATGCTGCTAAGGCAATCGCTGCAGCCACTAACTTAACTGAGGAAGAAATTTTAAGAAAATGGAATGATATAGCTTATGTTGATTCATTAATACAAAAGTATGATGTATTAACAGAAGATATCTTCAATTCTGAAAGATGCTATTTAGAAGGATATATCTATCCAGAAACATATAACTTCTTTGCTCAAACTACTATCGAGCAGGTTACTGAAAAGATTCTAGACCAGACTGAAGCAGTTTATAAGAAGTTCACTAGTGAAATTGAGGCAAGTGAATATACAACTCATGAAGTATTTACATTAGCTTCAGTTGTTCTATTTGAAGCTAGTAGCCAAGAAGATATGAAGATGGTTTCAGGTGTATTCGATAATCGTATGAAGGATGGTTGGAGATTACAGTCTTCAGTTACAGTATGTTACGCAATGTATAATTACGATAGCTGGGAAGATTGTGAAGAAAACACAAATATCGATTCTAAGTACAATACATACTTAAATGATGGATTACCAATCGGTCCAGTATGTAATCCTAACAGTATCGCAATTGATGCAGTATTAAATCCAACTGAAAACGATTACTATTACTTTATCGCTGATGTTGAAACAGGAACTGTAATTTACGCTAGAACTTATCAAGAACATCTTGATAATGTCTATAAATACTTGTATTAGTAAAGGAGATTGTCCATGAAAAAGCCAGTTATTATCGGTATTGCTGGAGGAAGTGCTTCAGGTAAGACATCTGTAAGTAAGAAGCTTCAGCAGAAATTCGCAGAAAACAATTCAGTAGTTATTATCAGACAGGATGATTATTATAAGGATCAGACTCATTTACCTTTCGCTGAAAGATTAAAGACTAATTATGACCATCCATTCGCTTTTGATAATGATTTATTATTGAAACAGGTTGAAGACTTATGTGCAGGCAAGTCAATTGAAAAGCCTACATATGACTATGTAAATCATACAAGAAGTCAGATTACTGAAATTATCAATCCCTGTGAAGTAATCGTTCTAGAAGGATTATTCGTTCTTCAGGATGAAAGAATCCGTAGTAAACTGGATATGAAAATCTTCATTGATACAGATGCTGACATCCGCTTTATCAGAAGATTAAAGAGAGATGTTAGAGATAGAGGAAGAACTATCGAATCTGTTTGCGATCAATATATGCAGACAGTTAGAGTAATGCATAACGCATTTATTGAACCAAGTAAGGCATACGCTGATGTTATTATCCCAGAAGGATCTCATAACTTAGTAGCTATGGACTTATTAACAACAAAGATCATTTCAATCATTGAGCAGAAGATATCTAACGATTGATTTTAACAAACTTTGTGGTATAATACGAAATTGGAGTGATAAATATGGAAGAAAACAAAACAGTAGTTACCTTAAAAGGTAGATATGAATTAGACAAAGAAAATGACTATTTAGTACGTTACGAACGTGACACAGTAATTGAAGAATTAAAAGCTGCAAGAGCACAAGGTGACTTATCTGAAAATGCTGACTACGATGCTGCAAGAGATCATCAGGCAAGAGTAGAAGCAAGAATCAGAGATCTAGAAGTTATGTTAGCTAACTTAGAAATCGTAGCTACAGACTCAGTATCTGATTATGAAGAAACATTAAAGAAAGAATTACAGGAATTAGAAAATCCTGAAGCTGCATTAGCTGAATTACCTTCAGAAGAAGCAAAGGCTAGATATCAGACTTACATCAACTACAGATTACCAAAGGTAAAGAAGATGTTAGCTGAAGTTGCTGATTTAGCATCTACTAGCAAGAGCAAAGGTAAGAAGATTGTTAAGTTAGGTTCTGTTGTTACAATCGAAACTTTAGATGAACACCAAATTGAAACTTACACTATCGTAGGTACTGTTGAAGCTGACCCATTAAATGGTAAGTTATCAAATGAAACTCCATTAGCTAAGGCTTTATTAGATCATAAGGTAAATGATACAGTAACAGTTAATGTTCAGCATCTTTACAAAGTTCAGATCAAGAGTATTAAGTAATTGAAAAGATTTTTTAAGGAAAACAACTATTGGGAACATATTTATATAGTATGAAGAAGCTATATATTATGTTCCTTTTTCTTTTGGGTATTGCTGTTAGTTTTAACCAAGGTAGCCATATAGAATTAGAGAATCTGAAGAAGGATTACATTACTGTTGAAATAAAAGGTGAAGTTGAAAAGCCAGGAGTCTATCTTCTTGATAAGGGTACTACTATAAATGATGTTATCTACTATAGTGATTTAACTGATAA
Organism: Erysipelotrichaceae bacterium; assembly: GCA_045599505.1. Taxonomy (GTDB): domain Bacteria; phylum Bacillota_I; class Bacilli_A; order Erysipelotrichales; family Erysipelotrichaceae; genus UBA1783. Next base: position 15,255 of record JAZRWC010000048.1, read on the forward strand.
ATCTGATATTTCTAATCTAAACTTAACCACAGTTTTAAAAGACCATGATGTTGTAGTAATTGATGAGGTAAAAGAAAAAAGAAAGATATCAATCAATACAGCTAGTTTAGAAGAATTAGTTACCTTAAATGGAATAGGAGAGACGATAGCTAATAGAATAATTGAATATCGTAATAATAATGGTCCTTTTCAAAGAATAGAAGATTTAATGAATGTTAAAGGAATTGGAAAGAAGAAGCTAGAGAAGATTAGAGAGGATATATCTCTATGATGTATTATGCCATCGCCTTAATAACTATTGGATTAATAAAGAACTTTAAATTAAGAGTAGTAGCTGGATTATTCTGGCTATATATGATTTATAGAAATAGGAATAAGTATGAAAGAAAGTATGGATACTTACTAATAGTATTAATGTTAATCTTTTCTATTCCTATTTATAAATCTTACTTTACTAGTGGTAAAGTTAATGAAATTAGAAATAACTATGTAATCATTAATAGAGGACTAACTAACGTTATAGTATATAACCTAGATAATGTTAACTATGGTGATACTATTATCATTAACGATAAGTTAG
>JAZRWC010000049.1:0-8157 GCA_045599505.1 Erysipelotrichaceae bacterium
AAGAAATAATAGATAAGTTATCGTTCATAAAATGATAATCCTCCTTTCGATAACATAGTTATCATAAAGGAATAAAATGGGGACATGCTACAACTTTTAGTGTGGACAATTCCAAAGTCCACATTATGTTATAGAGCATCCCCATCCCCAGCATATGGAATTATCTTAAAATATTAAACTGCTTAGAAGTGGACTTCTAGGCAGTTTTTTAAAAGGGTGTTTAACTAGAGAATACAATAAACATAAATTATAATTAATTTGTAATCTGGAGGAATAAAAGATGCGATATTATACAGTTTTAGTAGATAACAAAGAAGTAGTCGCGGTAAGTTTAGATGGAACTACACTTTATGAGTTAGAAATGTTTAAAGACATGAATGAATTAATTAGTAATGGTGGTATTTCTGGTATTCCTAAAAAGGCAAAGGCTTTGGAAAACTATACTATTATTTCTCCAATTCCTAGACCTAGACAGGATGTTGTCTGTCTAGGAGTTAATTATGCAGCTCATGCTGTAGAATCAGCAAGATTTCATAAAGATGCCTTTATTAAGGATAAGCCTTTCCCAATCTTCTTTTCAAAAAGAGTTAATTACTCACAAGGAACAAACGCTAGTATTCCTAGTTATGAAGGCTTAACAGAACAATTAGATTATGAATGCGAATTAGCTGTAATTGTTTCTAAGGATGCTAAAAATGTTAAAAGAGAAGATGCAGGCAATTATATCTTTGGATATACAATCTTAAATGATGTTACTGCCAGAGATTTACAGATTAAACATAAACAATGGTATTATGGTAAAAGTTTGGATGGCTTTACACCAATGGGACCATGCATTGTTAGTTGTGATGAGATTAGCTATCCACCAGTTTTGGATGTTAAGAGCATCGTTAATGGAGAAGTAAGACAGAATTCAAATACAAGCCTATTATTAACCGATATAGGCGAGATTTTCGAAACTTTGACTGAAGGTATGACTTTACAGAAAGGCACTATAATCGCTACAGGAACTCCTGCTGGAGTAGGTATGGGAATGACTCCTCCTACATTCTTGAAAAAGGGTGATGTTGTAGAATGTCAGATAGAAAAGATTGGATCTTTAGTTAATACGGTTGAATAAATAGTAAAGGAACTCATGATGAGTTCCTTTAAGCTTTTATAGTAATTCCCAATAGTATTTGCATTCAAATGATTTATTTGGCGGAAGTAAATTATTTGTGCTGTCACTTCTAAATGTATTTGCCTGTGGTAAATCATTTGCTGGATATTGTGGCTCAATGCATACAAATGGAGCAGTTGGCATTTTTCTCCAGAAACCTAATACAGTGTAGTTTTCTTTTGAAATCTTAATTCCACCTTCTCCTGTAGTTAAAACTACATAGTTGCTTGATACTGCATTATTGTAGAAGAAGATTTGAGCAGTTTCAGTATTGATAACATCTTTTAAGTACATCTTATCTGTCTTAACACCATTTATCATTTCAGGATTTTCAAACTGGATATAATATTTCTGATATTCTTCGTTTTCAAAGTTAGGACAACTGAATGCTGGATGGAAACCGATGTTAAATGGTAAATCCTCATCAGATAAGTTTTCAATTTTGTAAGCTAGATTTAATTTGCTACCTTCTAAGCTATAAGAAACAGTTAATTTAAAGTTGAATGGATATACTTTCAATGTTTCTTCATTAGCTGATAAAGATAGTCTTACAGAATCTTTTTTTACTTCCTCAAAAGTGAATTCACTTCTTCTAGCAAATCCATGCTGAGTTAATGTATAATCCTTACCTTTATAAGTGTATGTATTATTTACTAATGGTCCAACAATAGGGAATAAGATAGGATTACAATTGTACCAGAATTCTGGATTTCTACACCATACCATTTCCTTATCATCGCTATTTCTTTTGAAACTGATTACTTCTGCTGCTAATGAATTAATAGTAGCAGTTACTTCATTATTTCTTATTGTAAATTGCATATTTTTACCTCTGTTTTCTAATTATATTATAAGCTTTTTACATTTGTTATATGTTACTTTTTTGTGTGATTTTGCTATAATATATAGGTGTTTTTACACATAAGGAGATTTTTTAAAATGGAATTAGAAAAGTATATTGCTACAATTAAGGATTTCCCAATTGAAGGTATTTTATTCAGAGATGTTACACCAATGTTACAGGATGCACAAGCTTTCAATGAAGTTACAGATTTATTAGCTAACTACGCAAAGGAGAAGGGTGCTGATATTATCGTTGGACCTGAGTCAAGAGGATTCATTTTCGGTTGTCCAGTTGCTACTAAGATAAATGCTGGATTTGTACCTGCTAGAAAGCCAGGAAAGCTTCCTAGAGAAACTGTTAGTTTAGAATATGCTTTAGAATATGGCACAAACAAGATCGAATTACATGCTGACTCTATTAAGCCAGGCCAGAAGGTTGTTATCGTTGATGACTTATTAGCTACTGGTGGTACTGTTAATGCAGTAGTTGAATTAGTTAAGAGTTTAGGTGGCGAAGTTGTTGGTGCAGCTTTCGTTATCGAATTAGTTGATTTAAAGGGTAAAGACGCATTAAATGGCGTTGATGTATATTCAGTATTTAAGTATTAATTATTGAGGATTTTAAATGTCAAAAAAGATTGAAGTTACAGAAGAATTATTCTATGAAGAGGTAAATAAATATATTCATGATCCTGCTTCATTAGAAATGATTACTAAGGCAGTTGAATATGCAAAAGAAATGCACAAGGATCAAAAGAGAAAATCTGGCGAACCATATTTTGTGCATCCTTTACATGTGGCTTACGTTTTAGCTTCAATCCATGGTGGCCCTCAAACTATTTGTGCTGGTTTGTTACATGATGTAATCGAGGATACAGGTGCATCATTTGAACAGGTAGCAGAGATGTTTGATGAAGAAGTAGCTACACTTGTTGAAAGTGTAACTAAGATTGGTAATATCGAATTTAAGGATGAAAAGGAATATCAAGCCGCTAACCATCGTAAGATCTTTATCGCTATGGCTAAGGATATTCGTGTTATCTTAATCAAGCTAGTTGATAGATTACATAATATGCGTACCTTAAATTTCCAATCAAAAGAAAAACAAAAGAAGATTGCTTCTGAAACATTAGAGGTTTATGCTCCTATTGCTCATAGATTGGGTTTAGCTGAAATTAAAAATGAATTAGAAGACTTATCATTTATGTATCTTCATCCAGATAACTATCATGAGATCGCTAAGATGGTCGAAATGAAGCGTTCTGAAAGAGAAGAATTAATTAACAAGATGATTTCTGATATCACTGTTATGCTTAAGGAGCATAACTTCAAGTTTAGAATTTTTGGTAGACCAAAGCATTTTTATTCTATCTATAACAAGATGATAACAAAGCATAAGCGATTTGATGAAATCTTAGACTTATACGCTATTAGAATCATCACAGAAACTGAATTGAATTGTTATGAAATTTTAGGCTATATCCATGCAAACTATAAGCCATTAAGTGGAAGACTTAAGGACTATATCGCTATGCCTAAGATGAACATGTATCAGTCATTACATACAACAGTATTAGATGAATTAGGTAATATCTTTGAAGTTCAGATTAGAACAGAAGAGATGGATAGCATCGCTGAAATGGGTGTTGCTGCCCATTGGTCTTACAAGGAAGGTAAGTACAATTCAGCAAGTGAACAGAAGGAAATTGAAAACAAGTTAGGTTGGTTCCATGATTTAGTAAACATCATGGATGAAAGTAAACTTGATCATCCTACTGATTTCATGAACCAGATTCAAAAGGATATCTTTGAAGCAAATATCTATGTAATGAGTCCTAAGGGAAGAGTAATTGAATTACCAAATGGTTCAACTCCATTAGACTTTGCTTATCGTATTCATACTGAAATTGGTCATTCTACAGTTGGTGCAACAGTAAATGGAGCATTAGTTCCATTAAGTACACCTCTAAAGACAGGGGATGTAGTAGCTATTAGAACTTCTAAACAATCAACAGGTCCATCAGAAGACTGGTTGAAGATTGTTAAGAGTGCAACAGCTAGAAATAAAATTAAGGCTTTCTTAACAAAGAAGGAAAACGATGTTAGAGAAGAGCAAGTTCAAAAGGGGGAAAAGATCTTCAAGGAAGAACTTGCAAGAAGAGGCCTTGATGAAAAGACTTATGGAGATAAAGGAAAGATTGAATCAATCTGCGGTGCTTTCGGTGTAAAGGATTATGCTGATTTAATGTATGCAGTTGGAGCTAAATCAGTTAGCTTAATTCAAATTATTGAAAAGCTAACTAACATGAAGCAATCTAACCTTATCGATAATGAATCTTTAACAAAGATGTTTAACTCTAGAGTACATAAGCCAGTTAGCACTGGTGGTGGAGTTATCGTTAGCGGTATTGATTCAATGAAGATTCAATTATCAGGTTGTTGTATGCCTGTTTATGGTGATGACATCGTTGGCTATATTTCAAAAGGTCAGGGTGTTAAGGTACATAGAAGATGCTGTCCAAATATCGCTAATGAAAAGGCAAGAATAATCGATGTTGAATGGGATGAAAAAGCTGATTCTAAGGGATATGAAACTTGGATTAGAATTGATGCTAATGATAGAAACTATTTGATTAGTGATATCGCAACAATGTTAGCTCAATACAAGGTAAATATGCTTGGTATTAACTCAGAAGTTAAGCCTGATAGAATCAACGTATTTATCAATGTCAAAATCAATGTTAAGGATACTGAACACTTAGAAGTTATCATCTCAAACTTAAAGAAGGTAACAAGTGTAGTAGATGTAATAAGAATAACTAAATAGTTTGAATATAACTATTTGTTATGCTAATATAGTTTTAGATTCTGAGAAAAAGAGAATCTTTAGTTGCTATTATTATAAGAGAGGAAGCAATTGGTGAAAGCTTCCATAATGGGCTAAAGGTAAGACACTTTGGAGAATTTCTTCTGAAAGATAGTAGGAAGAAACGTAGTGAGGGCGTTAACCCATTAGAGAAGCAATTAAGGTGGCACCACGCAAGTCCAAGCGTCCTTATCATAGGGACGCTTTTTATTTATTTAAGGAGGAAAATAGAATGGCAGATGCAAAGTTCCAAATGCCTAGAGGAACACAAGATATTCTAGGCAGTGACGTATCACTTTGGCAGCAGTTTGAGGCAATTGTTCGTGAACAGTGCCGCAGATTTGGTTTTAAAGAAATTAGAACTCCAATCTTTGAACATGCTGAAGTTTTCAAGGGTGAAAACGACTCAAGTGATATGGTTAACAAAGAAATGTATTTGTTTAAGGATAATGGTCAAAGAGAATTATCATTAAGACCAGAAGGCACTAAGGGTGTTATTAGAGCCTTTGTTGAACATAAGTTATATGGTAGTGCTGACTTCCCAGTTAAGTTATTCTACTTAGGTCCTATGTTCAGATATGATAGACCTCAAAAGGGCAGATATCGTCAATTCAATCAGTTTGGTATTGAAACTATCGGTGCTAGAAGCCCAATGGTTGATGTTGAAGCTATCGCTTTAGGATATGCAATCACTAAGGCTTTAGGTATCGATAACGTTGTTGTTTTAGTTAATACTTTAGGAGATAAGCAATCTAGAGATAATTATCGTGCTGCTTTAAAGCAGTACTTTGAACCATTCTTACCAAGCTTATGTCCAGATTGTCAAAGAAGATATCAACAGAATCCTTTACGTATCTTAGATTGCAAAGCTGATAAGGAAAATCCTTGTATGGCTAATGCTCCTAAGTGCAGAGATTACTTAACTGAAGAAAGCAAGGCTTATTTCGCTGAAGTAATTAAGGGATTAGATGACTTAGGTATTCCATATCAGATTGAAGATAGATTAGTTAGAGGATTAGATTACTATACAAATACAGTATTTGAAGCTGTACCAGTTGATGATGGTGGACAGCAGTCAACAGTATTTGGTGGTGGACAATACGATGGCTTAGTAAACTCATTTGGTGGTGGAGACTTATGTGGTGTTGGCTTTGGTATGGGCGTTGAAAGAATGATCAACTTAGCTAGCGAACAGGGTAAGTTATTACCAATCGAATCTAGCACAGATGTATACGTTATCTCATTAGGTAATGTATCAACTTATGGCGCAAAGATTACAAATACTTTAAGAGATGCTGGTTATTCTGTAGAAATGGATTACTTATCTAGAAGCTTAAAGGCACAATTTAAGAGTGCTGATAGATGCAAAGCTAAGGCAATCGTCATTGCTGGTGAAACAGAAGTAGCTAATAATGAAGTACAGATTAAAGATACAGCTAATAGAACACAATGCACAGTTTCATTTGATAAGTTATTAGAAACTGTTGAATCAATTGTTAAATAAGAAGGGAAGACTATTATGAGCAGAACACATGTAAATGGTGAATTAAGATTATCAGATGCTGGTAAGAAGGTTACATTAATCGGTTGGGTTGCTAAGAGAAGAAATTTAGGCTCTTTAGTATTCATTGACTTAAGAGATAGAACTGGTATTACACAGTGCGTATTTGATGAAACATTAACAGATGCAGTTAAGACAGTTAGAAGCGAATACATCTTAGAAGTTACAGGTACTGTAATTGAAAGAAGCAGCAAGAACCCTAACATGCCTACTGGTGAAATTGAAGTTAAGGCTGAAGAAGTTAAGATTATCAACTCAGCAGCACAGACTCCATTTATTATCGCTGATGATACAGATGCTTTAGAAGAAACAAGATTAAAGTATCGTTATTTAGACTTAAGAAGACCTGTTTTACAGCAGAAGCTTTTCACAAGAGCTAAGATCGTTAAGGCTATGCATGAATTCTTAGATGCTAATGAATTTATCGAAGTTGAAACTCCAATTTTAGCTAAGAGTACTCCAGAAGGAGCTAGAGACTATTTAGTACCTTCAAGGGTTCATCCAGGTTCATTCTATGCATTACCACAGTCACCTCAGCAGTTTAAACAGTTATTAATGGTAGCTGGTTTTGAAAGATACTACCAGGTTGCTAGATGCTTCAGAGATGAAGATTTAAGAGCTGATAGACAGTTAGACTTCACACAGTTAGATATTGAAGTTTCATTCATGTCTCAGGATGAAATCTTAACATTAGGCGAAGGCTTAATGAAGTATGTTATGAAGCAGGTTAAGGGTATCGATATTGAAACTCCATTTAGAAGATTCTCTTATAACTATGCTATGAACACTTATGGTTCAGATAAGCCAGATACAAGATTCGGTTTAGAATTCCATGAATTAAAGGAAGTGTTCAAGAATTCTGAATTCAAGGCTTTCGAAGAAGGATTATCAGAAAAGGGTGTTATCAAGGCTATGGTTGTAGATGGCGCTGATAAGTTCTCTAGAAAAGATACAGATAAGTTAACAGATTTAGCTAAGAAGAATGGTGCTAAGGGCTTAGTTGTAATGAAGTACATCAATGGCCAATTAGAAGGTTCTCCTGTTAAGTTCTTCTCAGAAGAAGAAAAAGCTGGTGTTGTTGAAACATTAGGATTAAAGGGTAATCAGTTAATTCTAGTGGCTGCAGGTCATTGGATTAAGGCCTCTACAGCTTTAGGTGCTGTTAGATCTCATTTAGGTAAGACATTACACTTATATGATCCAGAAACATTCGATTTCTTATGGGTAGTTGACTTCCCATTATTCGAATGGTCAGATACTGAAAATAGATTAGTATCAGTTCATCATCCATTCACTAGATGCTATGATGAAGATATTCCATTATTAGATAGCGATCCATTATCTGTAAGAAGTGCTACATATGATATCGTATTAAACGGTTACGAATTAGGTGGCGGTGGATTAAGAATCTACGACAGCGCTATGCAGCAGAAGATGTTTGAAATGTTACAGATCACTAAGGAAGATATCGAATTAAGATTCGGATTCTTCGTAGATGCCTTAAAGTATGGTACTCCTCCTCATGGCGGTTTCGCTTTAGGCTTAGATAGAGTAGCTATGATTTTAACTGGTTCAGAAAGCTTAAGAGATGTTATTGCATTCCCTAAGAACGCTAACGCTAAGTGCCCAATGTCTGAAGCTCCTACTCCTGTAGATCAGAAGCAGTTAGATGAATTACATATCAAAATCGTTGATTAATTAATGAATTAAAGAGTTGTTAATTTGATA
>JAZRWC010000050.1:0-14565 GCA_045599505.1 Erysipelotrichaceae bacterium
TTTCTGCTGGTGTTAGATTCTGTAAAAATTCTCTGTTTATCATACTGTTTTCCTCCGCTGTGAAGAAATTATATGATATACAAATGCTTAACTATGGCTCTTTTTTTGGACTGTTTCAACTATTAACTTGAAAAGAGCCTAAATATAATTAAGAATGATGTATTTGATACATGGATTGTAAAAGGAAGTACTTTAATAACAGAAATAAAAAGTGAGATTAATTGCAATATAAATAATCCGAATCAATCCATTTATGACTAATTTACGTCTTGTAGATCATCACTATATATAAGTGATGTGCTTATAGTGAATGACGTAAAGATAAAGTTGATAGAATTAGATCCATGCGGAAATAGTATATTTTTAGTAAAAATCAATAAGTAATATAAAGCATCGGGAAATTGATGAATATCAATAATCCTGATGCTTTTAAATAATTTTAGTGATTGTTGATAAATAAACGATTACTTATTTGTGGAGTCATCATTTATTACTTTGTATAACTCATCTAGAAAATTAAGAATTCTTGGCTCATTGACTTTGTAATAACATCCAAAAGTCAATTTAGATTCTATGATAGGAACTATGAAATAGTTGTTTTCGAAAGAGTGGGTAAATTGTCCATATGCAATATAGATTGCATTTGGCTCATTAAGGTAAAATGAAATTTGAGACTCTGACTTTTTAATATTAATACTATTAAGCTTTTCTAATTCATTAATTATATGTGGATTGTTTTGATAAGTGATATTCTCTACAAGAATGTTTTTGTTAGTAACCTCGTAGACACTTATAGATTTTAAGGATTTAAATTCAGAATCGCAGCTTATCAAGCATAGTTTATCTTGGCATAGTGGATAAAACGGAAGTGGTGTTTTATTTTCTTCATAGCCAAAATATAAGTCAGCTAAATTATCTAATATAGTATTTGGCAGTTCATGATATCTCCCAAAAGTAACAAATTGTATATCATCACAACTGCAAAAAGAAATGAGCTTATTGTAAATCTTTATAGAAATATTAGATGGTACAAATGAATCATGTGAAATAATAATTGTATTTCTTTTGTTGCATATCTTTTCTATATTTTGATAGGAAATCAAAATGCTTTGTAATGAGGGTATAATTTCCTCTCCTTTTGAGGTAAATGTGATTTGTTTGCCCTTTTCTCGAAAAATGATTTTGACATTGAATTCCTCTTCAACTTTATCTATACATCTATATATGTTTTGAGGAACATAGTGAAGATAATCTGCAGTTTTAGCAATATTCTTGGTTTTATACAAGCTTAATATTATAGATACATCGTTGATATTCATAAATATTCACCTTAATTTAATAGTATATTATCATAGAATGATTATAAACAATTAAATATTTTGTTGAAAAGTGAATAAACAAAATATTGAGATAATTTTGAACATAAAAAGGTATGAAAGATAACAAAAAATCAGAAGACAACATTGTGTAACATGTGATCTTCAAATTTCTTGACAAAGAGATTAATCAATAATGTTAGGATTTTTGAGGTACACTTTTTTAATCTTCGACTTAATAGACTCCATGAAATCTATTATATATTGATTGTTATTATTATATCTTAAACCGATTGTATAAAATTGATTGTTAATTGCGACTCTATAGTATTTTTCAGGGAAAAAGTACGTAAATTGGCCAGTAGTTAAAAAGAAAGTATTAGGATAGTTTAAACTAAACCACAGACGAGAGTCGATTTTAGATTCAATTATTGTACAACCCTGCTTTTCTAGTTTATCTAAAATTGGAATAAACATTTCAGGTCTTGTACTGTCAATTAAAATAGTTTTGTTTTGTAAAGATTGCAAATCAATATTCTCAGTGTTAGCAAAAGTATTGTCAACCGTGATAACGTAAATTTGGTCTCTTAATATGGGTAAGAAAAAGAATTAGTCACAATTTTCTTTATAGTCAACAAATAGGTCAACGATGTGTCCTTTCAACATGTTATACGCATCTTCTATTGAATAGCATGATAGGAACTCAGCTTTATTTTTCAAAAAAACATTATCATTATAGTGAATGTCTAGATTAAAATTCGCTGAAATTGGAGCAAAATATGCAATTCTAGCTTTAGGTTTATTTGATACGCTAATTATATTGTCGTAACGAACTACAATTTCTTCTAAATCTGGTATGATATTTTCTCCGAGAGATGTAAATGAAATTCCGTTAGCAATACTACGGTTTACTATTTTACAATTAAGTTCTTTTTCTATTGAATCTAAACACTTGTATATATTTTGAGGTACATAATTAAAGAATTCAGCTGTTTTATTAATGCTGAGTGTGTTGTGAAGATTTAGAATTATTTTTGCCTCGTTGATATTCATTTACATTACCTCCATATTAATCATAACATAAAGTAGAAAATGGTGATGTAAACAATATGTTAAATTATAATTAAAAGATTACTTGATATTCATTTTATACCATCTATGATAGATTGAAATTGTCATAGGAGGTAAATAATAATGAAAAAGGTATTTATGACAATTTTAGTTATGTTAGTTGCGTTATCATTGTTTAGCAGTATACATGCAGATAACAAAGTGATTGATTATCATAGTGAAAATGAGATTGAATATGATAAAGATTTTGAAATTGGATTTGAAATTCCATTAATTAAGTATTATCCATTTGTATACTCTTTAGATAATGACTTTGAAAACACTCAGATTATAGGTAAGACTAATTGTAAAGAAGGGTATCTATATGCTAAAGATTTAGAAACAGGAGTTGTAAGACAATTGCTTTCTGTAAAGCCAGATATTATTAGAGAAAATGAAACAGGTGTTTTTTGTATTTGTGGTAAAGATTTAGTGTGGGTAGACTTTAAAGGTGAAGAAGTAGAGGTGTTATATACTTCTAATGAACTAAAAGGAGGTTTATTAGAATTAAATGAGAATGAACTATTCTTTGTCGATAACAATTCGATAGTATCTTTTAATATAGAATCAAGAGAGATTGAAAATCTACAATCTGTAGAAACTGAAGTTGATATGTTTGTTTATACAGACAGAAACAATTATGTATATGGAAGCAACGAGGATAGAGTATGGTTCCAGATGACAGATAATGAAGTAAGAGAATTGCCTTATGATGATTTAGAAAATGTATTTGCAAGAATTGATCAGGAAGTTGATGTAACATCAATTGGTGGTTATCAATATGATCTTCCTTTAGCAGAATATCCAAATGGATCATATTTTACATATAATGGAGCTGCATGTACATCTCATTCAAATTGTAGCTATTATGGTGGATGCAATTGCAGATCATTCGATGGTTGTATTCAGTGCGTAGGATTTGCTAAGTATGCTATTTGTAAATATAATCATCAGTCAGCTTGGAATCCAGTAAGTTCAGAAAAAGACGACTCTAATGTATATTTATCAACTAATAGTGCAGTTATCGCATATTTTGCATCTTTACAAAAAGGTTCATATGTTATGTTTAGCGAAAGCAGTTCAGAAGTAGATCCGCATGTTATTGTATATTTAGCTACTACTTCAAGTGGTATTTATCTACAAGAATGTAATATTGGTGGTAGATGTTTAGTTTCTATCAAGACAAGACCTTTGGCAGATTATAGAAACTATATTGACTTACGTTGGGGAGTATACAAAGTTACTCATAGATATACAGGCTCATCAAGTTATACTACTTCATATAATTCAACTTATCATAGGGAAAAATGTTCTAGTAATGGATGTACTGCATATATTCTTCAGCAGCATTCAGCGTATGTTCCAGGAGCTAATGCCACATGCTGTAGATGTGGATATGTAGGTAATATTACATTAAGAGAGCCAGCAAGCAACTAGTATTTAAACTTAAATTACCCGTTTAATGCGATATTAATAATTTATATAATAAAGATAGACTAAAGAGGTGATATGAGTATGAAAAAAATATTAGTTATTGTGTTAACTATTTTAGTTGCCCTTTCTATTTCTGGATGTAATAATAAAGAACTAGAATATGCTTTTGATAGTAATTTACATTTATATGTTAATGAAGCAGAAGATAAATATGTAGTCACATTACAGCTTAATGTTTCTGATAAGGATGTAATGGATAAGTTAGATACTGAGATTAACATAGAAAACTTAAGTAAATATATTTCTGACAAGGGGGAAGAAAAACAGGATGATTTCTTAATATCTCTTTGTCCAAATGAGTATATTGAAGAAAATGGTTTCTTCAATATTTTAAGTGTGCAAAAAGTATTTGCCACTGAGGATATTGAGAAATGGTTAAGTGAAGCAACAAGTGTTAAGTACACGATCACTTATACAGATAAAGAAAGTGGTTTAACTAAAACGCTAAGGAATGTTGAAGCCAAAGTATATGGAATAGTTAACAATAATATTACTAATGAATATGTACAAGTTCCTACAGAAATAGTAAGCTACGAAACATTCTTCTCTACAGAACATACATATGAAATTGTAAAACCAACTTCTGATGGAGATAACACTATTGTATATCCATTTAGTGATAAGGATGGAATGGGTATTGAAGTAACAAATTATGCACAAGGCATTCAGGATCGTATCGTTTTAGTAAATAGCAAATTCCGTGTTTACGAAACTATTGGCTTTGATGGATTCCGTATGTATTATTTTGAAAATCAACATAGTGTAGTTTCATATAATTGTTTTGGTAAAAAAGAAATCTTATACATAATGGAAGAAGGAGAACAATTTTTAGGAGAAAGCTTCTTAGGAAATGAAGCTATGTTTATGATGACTAGAAAAGATGGTAAGTATTACGGATTTAGATTTAACTTATCAGATTTAAAATATGAAAAGGTGGTTCTTGAAGTCAATGATTTCTTTAATGGTGTTGTAGGACTTGAAGATAGTGATTCAACAAATCATTTGAAATATACTAGTTCAAATGCTGGATATGTTAACAAAGTGAAAGAGTTGGTAGACAATCCGGATAAATTGATTGCTTTATATAAAAAGTATAATCGTCCAGAAACAGAAGAAGAGCTAAGAAATATAGCTGACGAGAATAAGTATGGAAATATCGATGGCTCATTAGTATATAGAGAATACGGATTATCAGAAGTTGATAGCTGTGATTATGATTTTACAACAGGAATTATTACTGTTATTCCTTAAAATTAATTTCTTATGACGCATAAGAGTGGTTTACATAGACCACTTTTATTGTTTACAATGTATTTGAGGTATTTATAAATGAAGAAGATAATTATTGTATTTTTTGCAATAATATTACTTGGCTGTAGTACAAAACAAAAAATATATGATGCTTATATGCCAAATGTGATAGGTTTTAGTAGGCCACTCCAAGATATAACGGTAGTACCTCAAAAGTATGCTAAGCATATTTTAAAACTAGTAGATAAAGTTAAAAATAATGGTTTAACAATTAGTGATGATGTAATAGCTGGTGGATATATTGATTTTAAATTCAAATGCGAAAAACAAAATGAAGTCGAATATATTTATGGCAACTTTCTTTGGGGAGTAATACTGATTAATGATAAGCTGTATTGTGTTGATCCTTTTGAAGAAGAATTTGATTTTATAAGAGAGTATTATTTAAAAGAAAGAAATATTGAATATAAAGATTTCTTTGATGAAGAAATATCTGAAATGACTGAAAAAGGTTTGTTACTTGAACCATTTATAGCCAGAGAAGAAAAAGACAGCAAATTACCATTTGTTACATTTATTGCTTGTGGGAATGAAGATGTAAATAAAATCATCGATGAAGTTAACCAATGGAAAGATATGGTAGAATCAAATTGGTATGATAATAAGACAGAAACTCTATCAAATATAAGTACTATTATCACAATAGATGAAATCTTTGATGGTAAAAAGAAAGGTACAGTTGTTGAGTATGAAGGATACCAAATCAAATTTCTTGGCGTAGCTAAAGACAATAATTGGTATCTAGTAAGACCCGTACAATAAATAATATATTAAGCATACAGAGATAAAAAATCTTGTATGCTTTTTGTTTAGAGATAATTTGATTAATTAGTATATGGTAATTTCATAAATAACTATTTGTGCTATAATTTATTAGTCAAAAAAGGGGGAATTTTTATGGCACGTCCTAATTTTCCAAAAAGAGCAGTAGTTACAGGTGGTATGCCTTATGGTAATAAGACTCTGCACTTCGGTCATATTGGCGGTATGTTTATTCATGCCGATGTTTATGCTAGATTCTTAAGAGATAGAATCGGAAAAGAAAATGTAATCTTCGTATCAGGAACAGACTGTTATGGCTCTCCAATCGCTGAAGGTTATCGTAAAAAAGTTGAAAATGAAGGCTTCGAAGGAACTATTGAAGACTATGTAATGGCTAATCATTTAAATCAGAAGAAGACTCTTGATGATTACATGATTTCATTAGATATCTTTGGTGCTTCAGGTCTAGGTGATACAAAGGAAATTCATCAGCAGTATACAAATGAATTTATCCAGAACTTATATAATAATGGCTGGTTAGAAAAGATGGTTACTAAGCAGTTCTATGATACAAAGGCTGGAGTATTCTTAAATGGTAGACAGGTAATTGGTAAGTGTCCAATTGAAAACTGTCAATCAGAAAAGGGTTATGCTGATGAATGTGATTTAGGTCATCAATATATGCCTGAAGATCTAATCAATCCAAAGAGCACATTGTCTGGTGAAACTCCAGAAATGAGAGATGTTACTAACTGGTATTTCAAGTTAACTGAATGTCAGGAATTATTAGAAAAGTATGTAGCTGATATTTCTACAAAACCAAATGTAAGAAGAATCGTTTGGGAAACTATGAAAGAATCATTAGCTAAGCCTATTATTTATGTAAGAAAAGAAGGTTTAGAATCATACAAGGAAATCGCTGCAGAATTGCCATCACATACTCACTCTGATTTAGAAAAGATTAAGGGTGGTAGCTTTACTATCGAATTTAAGACATTAAAAGATAGAGAAGCAGCATGTGAAATCATGACAAAGGCTAATATTAGATATCGTACAGGTAAGACATTAGTTCCACTAAGATTAACTGGTAATATTGAATGGGGCGTTAAGGCACCATCATTAGAAGGTGAAGAAGGACTTACTGTTTGGGTATGGCCTGAAAGCTTATGGGCTCCAATTAGCTTTACTAAGGCATATTTAAAGAGACAGGGACTATCTGATGATGCTTGGAAGGATTATTGGTGTGATCCAGAAGCAGAAGTATTCCAGTTTATTGGTCAGGATAATATCTACTTCTATGGTGTAGCTCAGATGCCTATGTTCATGGCTCAACAGGGTAATGATAACCTACAGGTTAATCCTGAAAAAGGAAAGCTACAGCTAACAACATTAGTTGCTAACCACCATGCTTTATTCTTAGATAAGAAGGCAAGTAGTTCAGGAGCTGTTAAGCCTCCAATGGCAGCTGATTTATTGGATTTATATACTCCAGAGCAGTTAAGAGTTCATTTCTTATCACTTGCTTTATCAAATAAGTCAGTAAGCTTTATGCCTAAGCCATTAAATCCTACTGCTAATGAAAAGGAACCAGATCCAGTATTAGCACAGGGTAATTTATATACTAATGTATTAAATAGATTAGTAAGAAGCTGCTTCTATAGCGCTCAGAAGTACTTCGATGGTTGCTTGCCTTATGGTGAAGTAAGCGAAGAAGTTAAGAAGATTGCTGAAAAGACAATCTTAGATTATGAAAACGCAATGTATCGTTTTGAATTACATCAGATTTTCAACATCCTTGATACATATATTAGACAGGCTAATAAGCATTGGGCTAAGTATAGTGGTCAGGCTGAAAAAGAAAATAACGATGAATTAAGAAAGCAGGTATTAATTGACTGCTTCTATATGGTTAGAGTTGCTTCAGTATTATCACATCCAATCTGTCCAGCAGGAACAGAAAAGACAGTTGATTATATGAACTTACCAGAAGAATTCTTTAGCTGGGAACATATTTTTGAAGATAACTATTTCTTCATGAATGATAAAGAAAACCATAAGTTAAAGACATTAATGGAAAAGGAAGACTTCTATTCTAAGCATCCTAGCCAGTTTATTTAAGAGGTAATAAATATATGGATTATAAACAGTTAGCAGATTTAGTTTATCCAAATCTACAACATGATACAGATTATTATATGAATCTTTACCCAGCACGTGATTTACCAAAGGGTGCTGAAGTATTAAGAATGGCTCCATCCCCTACTGGATTCATCCATTTGGGAAATTTATATGGTGCACTAGCTGATGAAAGAATCGCTCATCAGTCAGGTGGTAAGTTCTTCTTAAGAATTGAAGATACAGACTTAAAGCGTAAAGTAGATGGTGCAGTTGAAGCAGTTATTAATTGTTTTGACTATTTCCAAATCTATTTTGATGAAGGTGCAGAACATAATCCTGAAGGAAACTATGGACCATACTATCAGAGACAGAGAGCTGAAATCTATCAGACATTCGCTAAGAAGTTAATCTCTGAAGGAAAAGCATATCCTTGTTTCTGTACAGAAGAAGAATTAAATGAAATCAGAGAACAGCAGACAGCTTTAAATGAAGGCACTGGTTACTATGGTAAGTGGGCTAAGTATAGAGATTGCTCAGTTGAAGAAGTTAAGAAGCATTTAGACAATGGCGAACAGTTTGTTGTTAGAATGAAGTCAACTGGTGATCCAGAAAAGATGCATACATTCCATGACGAAATCAAAGGTGACGTTACAGTTCACGAAAACAACCAGGACGTTGTATTGATCAAGACTGATGGTATTCCTACATATCACTTTGCTCATGCAGTTGATGATACATTAATGCATACAACAATTGTACTAAGAGGTGAAGAATGGTTAGGTACTTTACCTGTTCACTTAGAACTATTTGACATGCTTGGTTTCAAATTACCAAAATTCGCTCATACAACAGTATTAATGAAGATTGATGAAAATGGTACTAAGCGTAAGCTTTCTAAGAGAAAGGATCCTGAATTATCATTGGATTACTATAGACAGTTAGGATATCATCCATATGCTGTAAAGTTATACTTAATGACAATTTTAAATTCTAACTTTGAACAATGGTTCTTAAAGAATCCTGATACTGATTTAGAACAGTTCAAGTTCTCTTTAGATAAGATGGGCACTTCTGGAGCATTATTTGATTTAGAAAAATTAAATAATATCTCTAAGACTTACTTATCAAAGTTCTCATTAGAACAGATGAAGGATTTCTTAAAGAAGTTCGTTTCAACATATCATCAAGATGATTATGATATGTACTTTGGCAATGAAGAATTCTTAGATAAGGTATTATCATTAGGTATGGGGATGAATCTAAAGAAGAGAAGAAAGGATTATATCTTCGCTTCTCAAATTTTAGAATCAATTGATTTATACTATCACCATAATATGGTTGATGAATTCAAGCTTGATACAGAATTAGTTAAGCAGATTTTAACTGAGTTTGTTGGTGTATACAGCTATAGTGATGACAACAACACTTGGTTTGAAAAGGTAAAGGCTATCGGTGAAAGCCATGGCTTTACTGGAGATATGAAGGCTTACAAGGAAAACCCTGAAAACTTCAAGGGTAATGTAAGTGATATCGCTGAAGTTGTAAGAATTGCGGTAACTGGTAGAAAGAATTCTCCAGATTTATGGACAATTATGCAGATCTTAGGCGAAGAGGAATCAATTAATAGAATTAATAACACATTAGCTAAGATGTAATCTGACTAATGTAAAACTGAAAGGAAATATAATATAATGCGCTTCCCAGCTTTCTTAAAAAAAGGTTCAACAATTGGAATGATTTCCCCTTCATTTGGAGTTAGTGGTTCTCCATATGAAGAAAGATATGAAAATGCGATTAAAAAGTTTAAGGTGTTAGGATATAGAATTGTTGAGTGTGATCACTTAAGAGGAATTGAGAAGTGCGTTAGTGCTCCTGACGCTATTAGAGCGAAAGAATTTGAAGAGATGTACTTGGATAGTAACATTGACTTTCTTTTCTCTGTGGCAGGTGGTGAACTAATGATGGGTATGCTACCATATATAGACTTTGAAAAATTAAGATATGCAAAGCCAAAGTATGTTATGGGATACTCAGATAACACAAATCTAGTATTTACTTTACCATTATTAACCGATACTGCGGCCATTTATGGACCTCATATCGGTTCTTTTGGTATGGCAAAGTGGGATAAGTCATTACAGGAAAGCTATGAAGTTATTACTGGTCAAAGAACTCAATTAACTAGCTATGATAAATATGAAATAGAAGATTTGGGAAAAACTCCTGGTAATGAATTAGCTAGTTACAATATGACTGAACCTGTTGTAATTGAATCATTAGATAAGCAAGATGTGACATTTAGCGGCCGACTAATAGGAGGATGTTTAGACATATTACAAGTATTAGTTGGAACTAAATTCTCTGACGTCAATGCCTTTTTAGAAAAGTATAAAGAAGATGGCTTTATCTGGTTTTTAGAATGTTGTGATTTAACAGTCTTATCTCAATCTAGAGCTTTATGGCAAATTAAGCAGGCTGGTTGGTTTAAGTATTGTAAAGGTATCATTTATGGTAGACCAATAAATGGTGAAGAAGTATTTGGTTATACAATGTTAGATGCTCTAGAAAGTCAATTATCAGAATTAAATGTTCCAGTTATCTATGGTTGTGATGTAGGACATGTACCACCAAGCTGGACAATGATTGCTGGGGCATATGCCACTGTTGAAAAGAAAGGAAATATGGCCACTATTAGTTGGCAATATAAATAGTTATGATAAAAGCGGTTATATTTGACTTAGATGGTGTTCTTATTGACTCTGAAGTAAGAACAATAAAGATTAAAAGAGATATGTTAGAAGAAGTTGGCATAAAGCTAACTTTAAATGATATGAAGCAGTTTGCTGGTAGAGCATTCGCCAAGGCGCTACCAGAAATCTATCCAGAAATACCTAATATCGATAAGTTCTTAAGTGATTATCACGATAGAGCTTATAGTACTGTGAAGTATAAAGATTTAGAGATGCCATATGCTAGTGAATTGTTGAGTCAATTAAAATCTAGAGGATATAAGATAGCTATGGTTACTGCTAGCAATAAAGAAAAAATTGCCACAGTATTAAATGAACTTGGTTGGGAAGGTGTATTTGATTATATCGGTTCTGGTGAGGATGGTTATCCAGCAAAACCAGCAAGTGACTGTTATATTGGATGCTTAAATCACATGGGCTTAAGCAAAGATGAAGCTATTATTGTTGAAGATTCAACAACAGGATTGAAAGCTGCTTTTGGTTCTGGAGCTAAGGTAATCTGTCGTAAGGAAACTCGTTATTATGTTGATCAGACAGGTGCAGACTATTATATTGAAGATTTATTAGAAATATTAGATATCGTGAAATAATAAATGAAGGCTTATTATTGTTTATCACAGGAAATAATAAATCCATTTAAATGAAATAAAAGATGAGTAGAGAGTAATATTTGGCTCTGTGAAATTAATGGTGGAAAATGATGGAAACCATTAAGAGCAAGGAGTCAAAAACTGTTAAATTAAAAGTGGAATGATCTGGGGTTTTAGGGTTTGTACCATCTAGTGTGGCCACAGAGAATGGTGGCACCAACTAGCGTGTCTGCCTTGTAACGAACTGTGTGTCTACTTTAGACATTCAGTATTGAGCTCAAATAATAAAGAAGATGGAGGATTACGATTACAATCGTAGTCCTTTTCATATGGTCAACCCAATCCTAGACCCAGTCATGGGTCGTGGGGGCTCAGCCGAAATAAGTCAAATAATATATTCGATTATCGGTATCGCCTAGTTGTATGTATAAAATCAAAAGGTCTAAGGCAAGGGTAAATAAACGCCATAAAGCGCCCTTGACAAAGACCTTGTTGATTTTCTTGTATTGTATCTGGCGATACACGAAATAATCGAATATGATCAGATTGATTTGTACATCACAAATGCTGATTAGCTGTAACCATTTGTGCGTCTAACAACAGACACACAAGATGGTGTCATATTGAAAACTGTGAAATAAAAGGTGGAATTTCCATTCCACCAAAAATGTCATTTTCCACCATTAATTTCACAGAGCCAAGATAAAGGCTGATATGACTAATCATACCAGCCTTGATTCTTTAATATCCCTTTTCTTCGTATTGAGGATACATGTATTTGTTGTTATAATCGCTTCCGCCTGGGAAGTTAGCGCTCTTTAATACGCCTGGTGTAATACCTTTTTCTAATAGCTTTTCAACAGCTACAGCAGTCATAGACCATAATAAGATATCACAAGCGATACCACTAGCTGCACCAAACTTAGCTTCGATTCCCTCGATATCCATCATAGCTTCAGCAGCTGGAGCACAATTATCCATAGCAATATCTACCATTTCATATAACTTCTTGCCACTTGGATGAACTGGATCAACAGCAGTTGTATATTCCATAGAAGTGAAGGCGATAACCTTGATTCCCATCTTTTTAGCTTCGTAAGCTAAATCAACTACTGACTTAGTTCTTCCTGATACTGATGATACCATTAATAAATCACCAGGGCGCATATCAGACATCTTTAATGCATATTCAGCCATTCCCCAAGTATCAGTATCTAAATCTGAACGATCTCTAACTCTACCTTTCTTTTCAACATCCATGTTGTACTTGAAGTGTCTGTAGAAAGTAACACCGCCACCTCTATTGATTAAGTCCATTTCAATAGAATGACAGATTAATGATAAGTAAACATTACCACCATTAGCTACAGTTTCAGCGATCATTTCACCAGCCTTGATAATGTTTTCTCTTTGAGTTGTTCTAACCTTGTAAATTAGGTTATCAACAGCTTCGTTGTAACGATCTAATAACATATTATATTTCTCCTTTTTATTGTTAACTTATTATAGGCACAATTTAATTATTAGTTAAAGGAAAGTGATTGATAAATAATAAAAAGGTTCCCTGAAGGAACCTTGAGTATTTATTTAGTGAATCTGTTTACTCCATATACACCAGATAACGCCATGATAATACCGATAAATTGAACTAGGGAGAATTGTTCATGTAGGATAAGTACTCCAGCTAGTACGCTTATTACAGTAGTAACATTGGCAAATACTAGTGATCTAGTAACATCTAATACATCTAACACTTTGTTTAATAAGACAAAGGCACCAATTGATGAAAGACAAGATAAATATACTATAGCTAACCAGAAACTTGGAGTAGTTAATGGGATTAACCAATCATTGATATCAGTTGTAGTCACTATAGCTACTGTATCAAAGAATAAAGAACCGATGATAAACATGATAAATGTTCTTTCAAAGGCAGTAAACTTATCAGAGATGCTTCTAGAGATGATTGAGAAGCCACTAGAAGCGAATACAGCTCCAAGTAGTAATAGTAATCCTAGATAATTAACGCTCATTGTAGAGTCTACTATAGTCATTACGATGACACCACTAACTGATAGTATTGAAAATATAACCTGTAGTAATGTTGGCTTTTCTTTAAGAAAGATAGCTGAAGCTATCATACCAGCAATTGGAATTAAAGCGATAATTACTCCTGCAAAGCTGCTGCTAGTAAGTTTGATTCCATAGCTTTCGCAAATGAAATATATTACTGGCTGAATTACTCCTAATAGTAATAATGGCTTTAGATCCTTACCTTTGAAGTTAACTGGTATTACTTTAAAAACTATTAGTAAGCTCATAACAATTACTGCCACAGTAAATCTGAAGGCAAGTAAGATAAATGGCTTAGCGATATTTAAAGCTACTTTAGAAAATAAAAAGCTAAAACCAAATATTGCATTACCAGTAAAAGCCATTAACATATATGCTGTTTCTTTTGATTTATTCATAAGTTTGTTCCTTTGTTTTACTTTTAAAAACTATCTATTAATATACTATATTAGCTAATAAGTTTCTACTTATGTATATTGTTTGAATAAGTTAATGTAAATGGGTATAATGAGTTGGCGTGGGGAAATAAATATGTTGAAAAAGTATATTGGAGATAAACAGTTTTATATGTCAATAATCGCAATCGCTTTACCAATTGTGATTCAAAGTGGAGTAACTACCTTTGTATCTTTAATTGATAATGTCATGATTGGAGCTATTGGTATTTTACAGATGTCAGCAGTTAGTATTATTAATCAGCTTATTTTCATCTTTAATCTAGCTACATTTGGCGCAGTAAACGCTGCTGGTATTTTTGGCGCTCAATATGCTGGTAAAAAGGATATTCAAGGTATCAAGAATTGTTATGTACTAAAGATTTTTATTTCATTATTTATCTCAATTTCCTTTATCACTGTATTTGTATTATTTGGTAAAAACTTCATTAATACATATTTAGACCCTGAACTAAATACAGCGGAAGAAATAGCTTTGACTATGGGATACGCTACTAGATATTTATCAATCGTACTTATCGGGTTAGTTCCATTTGGTTTAAAGGAATCATTAAATTCTACATTAAGAGAAAACGGTGAGACTGTT
>JAZRWC010000051.1:0-5603 GCA_045599505.1 Erysipelotrichaceae bacterium
ATCGCAGAGATTTTGGATGAAGATCATTATGGCATTAAAAAAGTAAAAGAAAGAGTTCTTGAATATATCGCAGTAAAGAATATGACTGGTAGCTTAAAAGCTCCAATCTTATGTCTATATGGTCCTCCTGGAGTAGGTAAAACTTCATTAGGCAAGTCTATTGCTAGAGCACTTAATAGAAGTTTCGTTAAGATGTCATTAGGTGGAGTAAGAGATGAAGCTGAAATCAGAGGACATAGAAGAACTTACTTAGGTTCAATGCCTGGTAGGATTATTCAAGGAATGAAGAAGGCCGGTACTATCAATCCAGTATTCTTAATCGATGAACTAGATAAGATGGGTGCTGACTATAAGGGTGATCCATCAAGTGCAATGCTTGAAGTATTAGACCCTGAACAAAATAGTATGTTCTCAGATAACTACATCGAAGAACCATACGATTTATCAAATGTAATGTTTATCGCTACAGCAAACGATTTATCAACTATCCCTGGTCCATTAAGAGACAGATTGGAATTAATCGAAATGCCTTCTTATACAGAAGAGGAAAAGTTACATATCGCTTTAGAACATTTAGTAAGAAAAGAATTAGAGACTAATGGCTTAAAAGCTTCTCAATTTAAGATTGGTGAAGAAGAGTTATTATATATAATTCGTTTCTATACTAGAGAAGCTGGTGTTAGACAATTACAGAGAGCAATCTCAACATTATGTAGAAAAGCAGTATTATCAATCTCTAAGGGAGAAAGAAAAACTGTTAAGATTACAAAGAAATTAATTAACCAATATCTTGGTAAGGAAAAGTACGAATTTGGTAAGAAAGAAGAAGTTGATCAGGTTGGATCAGTTACAGGTTTAGCTTGGACTCAATTTGGAGGCGATATCTTACCAGTAGAAGTAACTTCTTATCATGGTAAGGGAGCATTAATCGTTACTGGTAACTTAGGTGAAGTAATGAAAGAAAGTGCTTCTATCGCAATTGGATACGTTAAAGCAAACGCTGAAAAGTATGGGATTTCTAATGATTTCTTTGGAACACATGATATCCAGATCCATTTCCCTGAAGGTGCAGTACCTAAGGATGGACCAAGTGCTGGTATCACATTGACTACAGCTATCATCAGTGCATTAACTGGAAAGACAGTATCAAGTGATTTAGCAATGACTGGAGAAGTTACATTGAGAGGTAATGTATTACCAATTGGTGGATTAAGAGAAAAGTCTATGGCTGCATATCGTAGCAATATCGCTAAGATTTTAATCCCTCAGAACAATGTCAAAGACTTAGATGAAGTTGAAGAAGTTGTAAAACAAAATATCAAGTTCGTTCCAGTTAAGACAATGGATGATGTAACTAGAGAAGTATTTAACTTATAAGAATTAAAAGCTTATTTCTGATGAAATAGGCTTTTTAATTTGTGTAGAATTTTCCAATTTTCACAATGTTAAATATGATTTGATTTTGTTATAATGGATTAGGAAATAAGAAAACGAGGACATAATATGCGTGGTATAAATACTCAAAAATCTAAAATTAGAAATATGATTTTTACTGAGATTGCTAAACTTGCCTATAATGGCGGTGGTAAGGAACAATTAGAAGAAATTCCTTATACTATCATTCCAGGTGAAGTAGCAACTTATAGAGATAGTGTATTCTTAGAAAGAGCCGTTGTTGGTGAAAGACTAAGAGTAGCTATGGGTATGTCTTTATTACCAGCTAGTGTACATGCACCTTTATCTTCAGGTATGGATGAAAGTATGATTGACGAATACTATTATGATCCACCTTTAGTAGATATCATAAAATTTGCTTGCCACAAATGTCCTGAAAGAAAGATATTTATAACTGATGGTTGTCAAGGTTGTTTTGAACATCCTTGTTTAGAAGTTTGTCCTAAAGGAGCTATCTCTTTAAAGAATGGTCGTAGTGTTATAGATGAAAGCAGATGTATTAAATGTGGTAAGTGTAAAGACGTTTGTCCTTATAACGCAATTATTAGACAGGAAAGACCTTGTTCTGCAGCTTGCGGTGTAAACGCAATTACTACTGATAAATATGGAAGAGCTGAAATCAATCAAGATAAATGTGTTGCATGTGGACAATGTTTAGTTAATTGCCCATTTGGCGCAATCGTAGATAAGGGACAGATTTATCAGACTATCAGATCAATGAAATCTGGTAATGAAGTTATAGCTATTATAGCGCCAAGTGCATGTGGTCAATTCGGGCCTGATTTAACTTATAAGAATATTAGAGCAGCATTTAAAGCACTTGGTTTCGCTGATGTTGAAGAAGTAGCTGTTGGTGCTGATTTATGTACAATCCAAGAAGCAGATGATTTCTTAAGAGAAGTTCCTGAAAAGCAACCATATATGGGTACTAGCTGTTGTCCAGCTTGGGCTAAAATGATTAAGAATGAATTTCCAGATCAAGCTTCTAATGTATCAATGGCATTAACTCCAATGGTATTAACTGCTAGATTAATTAAGACAAAGAAGCCTAATGCAAAGGTAGTATTTATCGGACCTTGTGCAGCTAAGAAGTTAGAAGCTATTAGAACTGATGTTAAGAGCTACGTAGATTTCGTATTAACATATGAAGAAGTATTAGGTATGTTTGATGCTAAACAAGTCGATTTTACTACACTTCCTGAAGATGAACCTTTAAAGAGTGCATCAAGTTTAGGTAGAGGATTTGCGACTAGTGGTGGTGTAGCAAAAGCTGTAGTTAAAGCTATTGAAAAGATGAGACCTGGTTATGAAGTAAAAGTAGCAAGCGCAGAAGGTTTAGCTGAGTGTAAGAAATTAATGTATATGGCAAAAGCTGGTAAATACAATGGTTACTTATTAGAAGGTATGGCTTGTCCAGGTGGATGTATTGGTGGAGCTGGAACTGTTAGTAATCTAGTAAAAGCTAAGAAAGATTTATCTGCAAGTCAGAATGAATCATTATTTGAACATGCTAATGATAGCCAATATGCTAAGTATTTAGATGCATTGGAAAAAATAGATATTGATACTAATGTCGATGAAATTTCAGATTGGGATTAATTTATGAAGAAGTATACTCAATTTATTACTTATAATGCCTTATTACTTGCCTTATGCGTTGTGTTTCAGACACTAAAAGGTATTTCAGTATATCTTACTGGTAGTGCTGTAAACGCAATTCTTATCGTTGCTACAGTGTTTGTAGGATTGCCTGCAGGATTAATTATCTCTATTGTTGCTCCCTTAATTGCTTATTTAGTTGGAGCCACACCTATAATTAATCTAATTATAGCGATGTTACCTACAATTATGCTTGGTAATTCGATTATTTGCATCGTAACTTATTTATTTAAAGATAAGGTATTAGCTTTAGGTTTAGTTATAGGAAGTGTGTTTAAGGCTTTATTCTTATGGTTGACTGTTTGGTATTTTGTTCTTCCTACTTTTGGTGGATCTTTAAAACCTCCAGTTATTCAAAATGCTAAGAATACTTTCTCATTAACTCAATTAATTACAGCCTTAATTGGTAGTTTTGTTGCTTATAACGTTCTAAAGAGATTACAAGCATTAAAGAAGAAGTAAACAGTGAACTTGATTCACTGTTTTTCTTTTGTTTATGCATTAATAATTGTGATAGAATAATCACAATACGAGGAATATTATGAAGCATAGTTTTGATTTACATTTACATACAACTAATTCAGATGGTGAATATAATACAAAAGAACTAATAGAAATGTTAAAGAGAGAAAATATTTCTGTTTTTTCTATTACTGATCATGATAATATTAATAGCTTTTATGAAGTTAAGAATGAAAATCTAGATGAAATGATGTATATTTCTGGTATTGAATTTTCTAGTATTATCGAAGATAAATATCGTGTTCATATTCTAGGCTACAATATTGAAGATGGAATCGATTTAATTAAAGAAAAGACTATATATTTAAGAAACTTAAGACAAAAGAGAATATATAGTATTGCGGAAAATTTGAAGAGTAGATTTGATATTGATTTGGATATTAAAGATCTAGATACAATTATTGAAAATACTGTAAATCCAGGTAGACCTCATATAGCTAAACTTATGGTAAAAATGGGAATAGTAAGAAATACTGCAGAAGCTTTTGAAAATTATCTTCCTGAAGATATATCAACAATTAATCACAATATCGATGCAAAAGAAGCTATCGAACTTATACATAAAGCTAATGGTAAAGCTTATTGGGCTCATCCTAAGAAAGCTGAAAATGAATACAAATTCGATATGACTGTCTTATTAGATAAACTTGTTAGCTATGGATTAGATGGAGTTGAAATCTGCAACTCATTACATAATTACCAAGATTGTATTAGATATCAAACAATAGCTGAACAATACAATCTATTAACATCTGGTGGCTCTGATTTCCATGGAGAAACTACTAAAGCTAATGTTGAAATAGGTGTTATCTATAATGGTGATGATAATACATATTTTACTAAAGCAGATATGACTATCTTTAAGGACTTAAAATTATGAAGAAAGAACTATTTTTTAAAGGAATAAAAGATGGTATACCAATCTGTATTGGTTATTTTGCGGTCGCTTTTGCTTTTGGTATATTCTGTGTATCTTCTGGATTAACAACTATCCAAACAGTATTAATATCAGCTACTAATGTAACTAGTGCTGGCCAATTAGCTGCTGTACCTATTATTGTCACTAATGGAAGCTATATTGAAATGTCATCAACTCAATTTATTATCAATTTAAGATATTCACTTATGAGTATTATCTTATCTCAAAAACTAGATAAGAAAGTAACTTGGCTTGATAAGATGTTAATAGCTTTTGTGAATACAGATGAAGTATTTGCAGTTAGCTCATCTCAAAATGGTGATGTTAAAAAAGAATATATGTTCGGTCTTATCACAACTCCTTGGATTGGTTGGGTTAGTGGCACTTTAGCAGGATGTTTAGCTGGTGATATTTTACCTGAACTAGTAATCAATGGATTAGCAGTTGCTATATATGGTATGTTTATCGCTATTGTAGTACCGCAAGTTAAAGCAGAAAAGAATATGTTAGCTTGTTGTATTATCGCAATGATCTTATCTATTTGTTTTAAATTCTTACCAGTACTAAATAGAGTGTCTGGAGGATTTGTTATTATAATCTGTTCAATAGTAGCAAGTGTTATTATGGCCATTTTAAAGCCGATAGAGGAGGATTTGTAAGATGGAGCATTATTTTACTTACCTTCTAATTTGTGCTGGTATAACCTATCTAGTAAGGGCTATACCGCTATTATTGATTAAAAAGAGAATCACAAACCGATATGTATTATCTTTTATGCATTATATGCCTGCCAGCATTTTAACAGT
The DNA here is from genome assembly GCA_045599505.1 of Erysipelotrichaceae bacterium. GTDB lineage: Bacteria > Bacillota_I > Bacilli_A > Erysipelotrichales > Erysipelotrichaceae > UBA1783. The sequence continues at coordinate 5,362 of JAZRWC010000051.1, forward strand.
AATGACTATACCAGCTATTTTCTATGCAACTGATAGTTTACTAGCTTGTACTGCAGCATTTGTTAGTGCTTTTATTGCAGCATATAAAGGTAAATCATTAATAGTAGTAGCCTTAATTGGTTCCTTAGCAGTTATTTTAATTCAATTAGCAGTTACTTATATTTTTTAAGTTTAAACATATTATTCAATCAAATATTACTTTTAGAGGTTTTTAACCTCTATTTTTTATATTTTTTTAACAT
>JAZRWC010000052.1:0-24333 GCA_045599505.1 Erysipelotrichaceae bacterium
TCCATACCAACTTGACCAGTAAATAATGAAACAACTGATTTAACAGTCAATTCACATGTCTCTAATGTATACTTAGCTCCTTCTGATAAAGCTTGTAAGAAACTTAGCTTTTTGAATGTTACTTCCCCACCAAAGACGATACCAATCACATTTGTCTCTGTCTCTTGAGAATAAACTGGAGTAACATCAAAATCTAATAACTGCCCATTTCTATCGATATGAACAGTATAGCTACCCTTATGCATTTGGTTATTGATTGATACATCATATGTGTTTTCAATCTTTACATTATCACCATTTGAATAAGTAATACCAACTATTTTATCATTAACCTCAATACCTGCTAAAGCAGCTGGATAACCAGGCTGTACTGTTTCAATAATAGCTTCCGGGTATACTGCTACACTACCATTAGAAACAAATATCATCATAAAGATTAATGTTGCAGTAATAAAGTTAAATAAAGGTCCAGCAAATAAAATCATAATTCTTTTAAATGGATTTACACCATAGAAAGTACGATTTCTAGAAATTCTTAATTTGTAATTTCCTTGTTCATCTACTGACTCTTCTAATACGCCTTCTTCGTCAACAGCTTCAACGCCAATTTCTTCGGCTTCTTCTACCATTCCAGTAAAACCACCTAAAGGGATAGCACGTAAGGAATACTTAGTTTCTCCTTTAACAAATGAGAAAATGGCTGGTCCAAAACCAACCGCAAATTCCCTTACATATACGTTAAATAGCTTTGCGAAAAGCATATGTCCTAATTCATGAAGGAAAATTAATCCTCCAATCATTAGAATAAAAAATATTAATGTCATAGTTATTTAGCCTCTGCTAATTCTAATACTCTGTTATAAGCCCAATCATTAGCTTCAATAATCTGCTCTAAAGTAGGTTGTTCCAAGTACTTTTCTTGAGCTTCTTCAACAATCTGGAAGTCATACTTTTCGATATCTAAGAAACTAATCTTATCCTTTAAGAATAATCCTACAGAAGCTTCATTTGCTCCATTTAGGAATGCAGGCATATTGCCATCCTGTCTACCACACTTATAAGCTAAAGCTAATAGTGGGAATCTTTCAAAATCCATCTTCTTAAAATTAAGAGATACGATATCTTCCAAAGATAATGTTTCAGATGTATTTTCAATTCTTCCTGGATGAGTTAAAGCATATTGAATAGGCATACGCATATCAGCAACACCTAATTGAGCTATAACTGAGTGATCCACAAATTCAGTCATAGAGTGTACAATGCTTTCTGGATGAACGATTACATCAATCTGATCATATGGTAAATCAAATAACATATGAGCTTCGATAACTTCAAATCCCTTATTCATCATACTAGCTGAATCAATGGTAATTTTTGGACCCATAGTCCATCTTGGATGCTTTAAAGCATCTTCTTTAGTAACATTTACTAACTGTTCTCTAGTTAGATTTTTAAACGCACCACCACTAGCTGTGATGATAATACGTTTGATTTCTTCGTGTTTTGAACCTTTTAATGTTTGGAAAATAGCTGAATGTTCAGAGTCAACAGGAATAATACTAACATTATGTTCCTTAGCAAGTTTCTTAACGATATTGCCAGCAGCAACTAATGTTTCCTTATTAGCTATAGCTACATCATGATTTGCTTTAATAGCTTCAATTGTAGGAATTAATCCAACAAATCCTAATAAAGAGTTACATACTAAATCTACATCTTCTAATGAAGCAAGTTTCTTTAATCCTTCATCACCATAGTAAAATTCAGTATTAGGATACTTTTCCTTTAATACTTTGTAATCATCAAAAGAGCTAACACATCCATATGTTAGCTGATGATTATCTAGATACTCTGTTAACACCTTAACATTCTTTCCAACAGATAAGGCTACGATTTGATATAAATCTGGATGCTGTAAACAGATATCAATTGTTTGTCTGCCTATTGATCCTGAAGCACCTAAAATAACAAGTCTTTTTCTCATAGTAAAAATAAAAATAAACAATGCATTACTAAACAATTAAATGTTAGTGAATCGATTCTGTCTAATACTCCACCATGACCTGGGAATATCCAACCGAAATCCTTAACACAATAGTGTCTTTTAATTGCTGAGAATGCTAAATCTCCAATCTGACCAACTAATGGCATAATAACGCTACCAGCCACTACAAACCAGACAGGTAATTCAGTTAATACTAATAAACCGAATAATAATGAACCAACAAATCCAAAGATGTAACCACCAATTGTACCTTCAATTGTCTTTTTAGGTGAAATTCTTTCATTAAGCTTGTGTTTACCAAATGCTCTTCCTGTGAAATAAGCAAAAGCATCAGTTAAGTAAGTCGCAAATAATGGATAGAAGATCATTAACTTATTTAATGTCATCATCTGATTAATAGCTACTACAGTTCCATAAACGATACAGAACAGCATAAATACTAATCCAGCTTGATCAACTGTTGTCTTCTTATCAAATACAACAACTGTAAATAAGTAAACAATTAAAATAGCTTGTGGAATCTCAAAGAATGTTGGGAAAGCTATAGCTACTATATCTGCAACTAAGAACATCACATACACAGGTAATTTAATAGCGTTAGACCAACTAGAACCAAAAAGATTCAACGTTTCATAACATGCTAATAAAGTGAAAGCTACAATTAAAATGTCTAATAAAACTCCACCAACTAGTAACATTGGTAACACTACTGCGATTAATACTGCTGCTGTGATTATTCTTTGTTTCATGCAAGACCTCCAAATCTTCTGTCTCTCTTGTTGAATTCAACAATAGCCTTTTCAAACTGCTCTCCATCAAAATCTGGCCAATAACAATCAACAAAATACATCTCTGCATATGATAGTTGCCATAATAAGAAATTTGATAAACGATAGTCTAAGCTAGTTCTGATCAACAAATCAATTTCTGGATACTTAGCTGTAGATATATGACTAGAAATGTCCTCTTCAGTTAGTTCAGTAATACCATCCTTGATACAAGCATTTGCTGCTCTCACAATGTCATCTCTTCCACCATAATTCATAGCGAAAACAAGAGTCATTGCAGTATTATTTTTTGTATCATCAATGGCTTTTTGTAAAACCTTTAGCGTCTTTTCTGGAATAACAGAAATATCACCTATTGTTTCAATACGGATATTCTTTTCCATTAATTCAGCTAAAAACTTTTCAATGAAAATTGCAGGAAGACCCATAAGGTATTCAACTTCCTCTTTAGGTCTCTTCCAATTTTCTGTAGAAAAAGCATAGAGTGTTAATACCTTAACACCCATATCATTTGCTTTAATTGCTATATTTCTAACGTTGTCTGTTCCATGGAAATGGCCAAAGCTTCTAGGTTTTCCCTTTTCTTTAGCCCATCTACCATTACCATCCATAATAATGGCTATATGTTCAGGTACATACATAATTAGATAGTCATGATTTCCTTATTCTTCTTAGCTGTGATATCGTCAATCTTCTTGATTGCTTCATCAGTAGCCTTCTGAATCTTTTCAACTAAGCTCTTGCCTTCATCTTCAGGGATAGACTTATCCTTCTTGATTGAGTCATTGAAATCTCTTCTGATATTTCTTACAGCTACCTTAGCTTCTTCTGACATTGTCTTAACAGTCTTAGTGTATTCTTTTCTCTTGTCTTCTGTTAAAGGTGGAACAACAATTCTAACAACTGTGCCATCATTCTGAGGAGTTAATCCTAAGTTAGCAGCGAAGATTGCCTTTTCAATAGCCTTAACCATATTTGATTCATAAGGCTTAACAACTAACTGCTTACCTTCTACTACAGAGATAGAAGAAATCTGGTTGATTGGAGTTGCCATACCATAGTAGTCTACTTCAACACCAGCTAATAAAGTTGGGTTTGCACCGCTTGTTCTAATCTGGCCTAAAGAAGCTTCATAACCAGAAATTCTCTTATTCATTAGAGCTTTTGCATCATCAATTTGTGACATGTTTATTACCTCCTTATAACAGTCCCAATATCTTCACCAGAGCATACTCTGGAAATATTACTAATTTCATTCATATTGAAAATTACAGATTCGATACCATTTTCTTCACACATGCTAGCAGCAGTTAGGTCAATAACGCCTAACTTCTTTTCTAACATTTCATGATATGTTAAGCTGTCGTATCTTACAGCGTTAGGATCCTTCTTAGGGTCAGCGCTATATACGCCATCAACACCATTTTTAGCCATTAAGATAGCTTCACAACCAATTTCAGCTGCTCTTAAAGCTGCACATGAATCTGTTGAGAAATATGGATTGCCTGTACCAGCACCATAAATAACAACTTCACCCTTTTCTAAGTGCTCAATTGCCTTACGGTAGTCAATAATATCGCAAATTCTTGTTACTTCAATTGCTGATTGTACATATGCGCCTAGTCCAGCATGTAAACAAGCACCACGTACTGCTAATGCGTTAATCAATGTACCAAGCATACCCATCTGGTCAGCTTCAACTCTTGGTAAGCCCATATCATTAGCAAATTTACCACGCATGATATTACCGCCACCAACAACGATAGCTACCTGTACACCAGAAGCAACAACTTTCTTTAATTCTTCAGCAAGTGTAGCTAATACCTCAGAATCAAATACACTTGATTCACTTGATAAAGCTTCACCTGATAACTTTAGTAAAACTCTTTTATACATATCTTTTTACCTCACTATTAATTTATCAAACATACATTCCTTATGCAACAATTACTCTCCACCAGGATGAACAAGAACAGTTCTTGGCTTTGAACCATTTAAACCGCTAATGATTCCATCTGCTTCTAAAGCATCAATAATCTTAGCTGCTCTTGGGAATCCTAAGCCACACTTTCTTTGTAGCATGCTAGCTGAGATAGTTTGTTGAGTATAAACAAACTTCTTTATTTCTTCGTACATTGGATCTGTACATTTTTCACCACTTAGTGAATCTTCTGCTTCCTCATCGATAATGAAGATATCTTCATACTTAGGAAGGAAGTTTCTATCCTTGAAGTACTGGCAAATGCTATTGATTTCATCATCACTAACATATACACCCTGTACTCTTACAGGAGCGTTCGCACCTACTGGCATATATAACATATCGCCATTACCGAATAATGCTTCTGCGCCTGTTCTATCGATAATAGTTCTTGAGTCATAAGATGAACCTACTGCAAAGGCAATTCTGCTAGCGATATTATTTTTGATAGTACCAGTAATAACGTCAGTAGATGGTCTTTGCGTAGCTAAAATCATAAAGATACCACTAGCTCTAGCCATAGCAGCTAATCTAGCAATATGAGTTTCAACTTCTTTTCTATGTGTCATCATTAAGTCCGCCATTTCATCGATGATACATACGATGTTCTTCATCTTCTTTTCAGGGAACTTCTTATTGTATTCTCCAATATTTCTGACACCATTCTGTGAGAACTTTTCATATCTCTGATCCATTAACTTAACTAAATTTCCTAAAGCACCAGCTGCTTTAGTAGTGTCGTTAATGATTGGACAAACTAAATGTGGAATCTGCTCATAAGGAGTAAATTCAACTTTCTTAGGGTCTACCATCAATAATCCTACTTCATCAGGGGTAGCTCTTAATAAGATAGTTAAGATAATAGAGTTGATGCACACAGATTTCCCTGAGCCAGTAGTACCAGCAATTAGTAAATGAGGCATCTTATCAATCTGTCCATAAACACCTTGACCAGTTAAGTCTTTACCTAATGCCATTGTTAATGGCTTATTAGTATATTCAGAAGGCATGCTGTTTAATAATTCCTTAAGTCTAACAGAAGTTCTTTCAACATTAGGAATCTCAATACCTACTGCTCTTTTACCTGGAATAGGTGCTTCAATACGAATATCTTTAACTGCTAATTGCATCTTAATATTTTCTTCAATAGTTGAGTACTTCTTAATATTGAAGTTTCCTTCAGGAACAATTTCAAACTGAGTAACTGAAGGACCAATGTTATATTGAGCAATTGAACTTGGTAATCCAAAATTATCTAAAATTTCTACTAGTTCTGCTCCTCTTTGATCTGCGCTGTTTCTATTGGCATTCTTTCTTGGAGTGACATAGTTTTCTAGTAAATTGAAACTTGGTTTCTTATAGTTAGCATAAGTAGAAATCTTATTATCAGTTTTAATAGTTGACACTGTAGAAGGTGTTTCTACTTTTGCTGGTTCCTGTTTCTTAACATGTTCAACCATAACAGGTTTTCTTTCAGATGGTTTAGTTTCAGTAGTTATAACCTTTTTTGGCTCTTGAACATAGTTGTAAGTGCTCTTTTGTCTAGCTTTTTCTGTATTTACATCGACAATTGGAGATTCATGTTTAACAACCTTATCCTTCTTAAATAGCTTATTCTTACGATTAACTGGATTTAAGAAGAACTTGTTTTGAGTATCCTTAGCCACCTTGATAGTTGCCTTTTTAATAACTTTCTTTGGATTTTCTTCTAACTTGCCTGTTACCTTTGGTAAAGGTATCTTATTTTCCTTTACAGCAAGATATACGATAAATACGGCTAATACTACTAGCGCAACAATATAAGCCCAGAAGCCTCCTAATGCACTAATACATGAAAATATTAACGCACCAAAGATACCACCTCTAGCATTAGCATCTAGTGAAATGACACTTTTTAAATTTGAAGTATAATCCTTTAAAGTTTCAAATCCCTTCATATCCTTTTGGATAGCACAAACCATCATTACAAATAGAATTACTAATCCTACAATCAATGAGTATTTCTTTTTCCATAATGGCTTATTAGTTAATAAGCAAACACCATAGAATGCTAAACCTAGATAGAAGAAGATCCAAGTAATATTACCTACTAAAAGTTTACTTAAACCTTGTAACCAAACGCCTAAAGGCCTTGTTGCATTTCCCAACAAGGCTATAACGGCTAATGTGATGAGAATCCCAGCATAAGCAATTCTGATAAGCTGTTCATCTGCGCTATTTGATCTTCTAGTTTGAGTTTGTTTTTTGCTTGTCTTACGTTTCGTCATTCATTACACCTTATGGCATATTGATTTCGATAATTGCTGGTAAGATCATTGGACGTTTTCCAGTTTCTCTGAATACATATCTTCCAATTGCTTCTCTTAATTCAATTCTAGTTTCTAGGTTGTCATATTCTCTGTTATCAACCTTATCGACAATAGTATCAACTACCATCTTGCCGATATTTTTAATCAGATATTCTGAATCTTTAACGTAGATTACTCCACGTGATTGAATATCTGGTCCAGCAATAATTTCCTTAGTCTTAAAATCAATAGCAATTCCTACTACAATTACTCCATCTGTACTTAATGATTCTCTATCTTTTAAGACAAATGAAGCAATGTTTCTGTTGTCTTGTGAACCGATCATTACATCACCAATAGGCTCAACAAAGTCATTGCATGATGTTAACTTACCATCAACGATAGAAGCTATCTGACCATTGTCCAAAATAATTACTCTATCTGGAGTAAATCCAGCTTCTAATGCTAAATTAGCTGACTGGATGAAGTTACGATAATCACCCATTACTGGAATGAAGTATTTTGGCTTTAATAAGTAAAGCATCATCTTCATATCTTCAGCACTAGGATGAGTACTCAATACTTCCTTAGGGTTTAATTTGTAGATATGAACGTTATCAACATATAAATCATTTTCCATTGCACTGGCATCTTTAGTTGTACCAGATACGATTGGTGAAGTGATGATAACTGTATCTGTATCTCTTAATTCGATTAGTGGATCTTCATTGATGGCAATCTTATGCATCTTCTTGAATAGCTTAGCGCCATTACCACTAACAATAATTACGATGTTTTCATCATCATTTGAGAAGTTGTTTTTCTTAACCTCAATGTTCTGTGGTACTTGGTAGTAACCATTTTCAACACCTAAGGCAAAGATATCTCTTAATTCTTCATCATAGATAAAGAACTTTCTTTTATGATCTTTTGCTAGGTTAATAACTTCCTTAATTCTTAAATAGTTTTGAGCGTATACTGTAACGATAATACGCTTATCAGTATTCTCAAATATTGGCTTAATTAAATTAGTAATTCTATGTTTTGGTGCTGTAAATCCTGAAAAATCAGAATATGAAGACTCCACTAAAGCACACAATACACCCTTCTTACCGATTTCAGCAATAGCACCGATGTCACTTTCATAGCCTTTATCATGCATATCAAAGTCAACAACAAACTGCTCTGCAATAACAATTTGTCCCTTAGGTGTAGATAATGAGATACCAATAGCATCTGGAGTACCATGTGATAAACCAAATGAAGTAATTGTTACACCATCAATAACTGTTTCACCATATCTAGGAAGTTCATGAATTCTAGCTCCGAAGATCTTTTCCTTCATTAACTTTTCTCTTAGATATATAGCACATAATTTAGGAGCATAAACATCTACATTAATCTCTCTTAATAAGTGTGGAACACCATCCATCATATCATCATGGAAATGGGTAATAATAACCGCACTTATTCTATTTTTGTTTTCGATTAGATATTTGAAGTCAGGGATGACATAGTCAACACCGAATTGCGAATCATCAGGTCTTTTGATGCCGCAATTAACCACAAACATTCTTCCATCGATTTCGATACAGTAAAGGTTCTTACCGCTCTCATCAAGACCGCCTAAAGCGTAAATTTTAGTATTATTCATTTTCGTCCTCTTCTAAAGCGACACCATTTAATGAGTTCTTCATTCCTTGGGTAATCTTTACCTTAATTATATCACCGACTTTGGCATTTTTGCAGGTAAAGTTAACCAACTTATTTCCAGGAGTATATCCACTCATCACATTTAAGTCAGTTTTAGAATAGCCATCTACTAATACTTCTACTACCTGTCCTTCATACTTCTGGTTAGAAAGTTTAGAATAGTAGCCTAATCTTTCATTTAATATAGCTAATCTTTCTCTCTTAGTTTCTAAAGATACACTATCTTCCATTTTTGCAGCAGGAGTACCTTCTCTAGGTGAGAAGATAAATGAATAAGCATTATCATATTTGCAATGCTCAACCATCTTTAATGTATCTTCAAACTGTTCTTCAGTTTCGTTAGGGAAACCAACGATGATGTCTGTAGACATGCAAACATTTTTAACCTTGCTAACGATTTTATCAAATAATTCCATGTATTCTTCAGATGTATATCTTCTGCCCATTAACTTTAAGATATCACTATTACCTGACTGTAATGGTAAATGTACAAATGGCATGATATTTTCTTTTGAAGCAATAACATCAATCATTTCGTCATTAAAATCCCATGGATGAGATGTTGTAAATCTAACTCTTGGTACACCAATATCAGCAACCTTAGCTAACAATTCAGCAAATGATAAATCATCTTCTAAATCCTTGCCATAAGCGTTAACATTCTGACCAATTAAAGTAACTTCCTTGTAGCCCTTTTCGTATAAATCCTGTACTTCAGCTAAGATATCTTTGCTTAATCTACTTCTCTGCTGTCCTCTTGTATAAGGAACAATACAGTATGTACAGAACTTATCACAACCATCCATGATATTAACAAATGCCTTATGTTTAGAATTTCTAATTGTAGGCATATTTTCATAGATAGAGCCTAATTCACTTCTTACATCAATACTTCTCTTACCGTTAGTAATGATGTTTTCTAATAAATCAGGTAAACGATAAATGTTATGTGTACCAAACATTAAATCTACCTGAGGATACTTTGCAGTAATTCTCTTAGCGATTTCTTCTTCTTGTGCCATACATCCACAAATACCGATAACCATATTAGGTTTCTTTCTCTTATATGACTGTAAGAATCCAACTTCACCTAAGACTTTGTTTTCAGCGTTTTCTCTAATCGCACATGTATTTAAAATAATAACATCTGCTTCAGCTAAATCTTCAGTAGCTTTAAATCCCATAGATTCTAAGATACCGCTGATAACTTCTCCATCTCTAACATTGGCTTGGCAACCATAAGTCATGACATTATAGTTTAAGCCATTTCCAAGGATTGACTGACTATCTGATAATTTAATGGCATCTCTAACAATAGGTGCCCTATATGATGCCTTTCTATAGCGGGCATCTTTCGCATTTGGTAATTTATATTCACTCATATATTTTCCTCACAAAAAACCAAGCTTTTCAGCTTGGTTTTAGTCCATTGTTACAGCACTTACTGGACAAGTTCCTACGCAAGCACCACATTCAGCGCATACATCTGGGTTAACAACTCCAGCCTTTCCGTCTTCACCCAATTCGATAGCACCTGTAGGGCAAACACCAACGCAAGCACCACAACCTAAGCAAACATCCTTATCAATTGTAATTGGCATATTTATCAGTCTCCTTTTTTTCAAAAATATTATATACACAAATTATGTAGATTTCAACTTTATGGACGAATTTGTATACGTTCAATATTAGTTGCTTTCTTATTTTCACAATCAATATCTACTACTACAGCAGATAAAATTGCTTCATTTGTGCTTATTGTATAACGTGTTTTTACTTTGTTTAACATTGATCCTAATACTTCTTCAGTATCTCTTCCTAATACCGAATCATAAGGACCAGTCATTCCAACATCGCAGATGAATGCGCAATTGTTGAAAATTGCTTCATCAGCAGTCTGGATATGTGTGTGAGTACCAACAATCATCTGACATTCATTTTTGTAATATTGCATAAATGCATATTTTTCGCTTGTAGCTTCAGCATGAATATCAACGATTCTGATATCACAAGGATCTTTTTCTTTTAAATAATCAAAGGCTTCAAATGGAGTCATTGTGCTATTTTCAATAAATATAGAACCATAAATATTGAAGATACCAACTTTGTATCCTTCAAAGTCAATGATCTTGCAGGAATTACCTATTCCTGTCGGTGACAAATTATAAGGTCTAATCAGTTTATCAGCAGTATCAATGAAACTAAATATGTTGTCTTTAGAAAATGCATGATTTCCTAAAGTAACACAATCAACACCAGCATTGATAAATGAATCATAAATCTTTCTTGTGATTCCTTTACCATGAGCAGCATTTTCTCCATTGATAACCAACAAGTCATAGTTGTATTTTTCTTTTAAAAAAGGAAGATGCTCGAATAATGAGCTTCTTCCTTTGGCTCCAACTATATCTCCAACAAAGAGTACTCTAAGCATTACTTAGCAGTTTCACTAGCTCTTGTTTCTCTAATAACTGTAACCTTAATTTGTCCAGGATAAGTTAACTCATCCTCAATTCTCTGCTTAATTTCTCTAGCTAATCTGTAGCAGTTTACATCATCAACTTTATCTGGCTGAACCATTACTCTGATTTCTCTACCAGCCTGAATAGCATATGACTTATCAATACCTTCAAAACTGTTAGCAATCTTTTCAAGATCTTCTAATCTATTTACATAGTTTTCTAATGATTCATATCTAGCACCAGGTCTAGCTGCACTTAATGTATCAGCTGCTGCTACTAAGTTAGCGATAACTGTCTTTGGTTCAACATCTCCATGATGAGATTCAATAGCGTTTAATACTGTTTCGTTTTCACCATGTTTCTTAGCAACCTTAACACCCAATTCAACGTGTGAACCTTCCTGTTCGAAGTCAATTGCCTTACCGATATCATGTAATAAACCAGCTCTCTTAGCTAATGATTGCTTAATGCCTAATTCAGCAGCCATCATACCAGCTAAATGAGCAACTTCTAGAGAATGCTGTAATACGTTCTGTCCATAAGAGTAACGATACTTTAATCTACCGATTAGGTTAACCATTTCTCTATCAACTCTACCAAGACCTAACTGGAATACTGCTTCTTCACCAGCCTTCTGGATAATTTCATTAAGTTCTTCTGTCTTCTTAGCTACAACTTCTTCAATTCTACCTGGCTGAATTCTACCATCCTTAATTAGATGTTCCATTGTTAATCTAGCAATTTCTCTTCTAATTGGATCGAAGCATGAGATTGTGATTGTTTCTGGAGTATCGTCAATAATTAAGTCGACACCTGTAGCCTGTTCAATAGCTCTAATATTTCTACCTTCTCTACCGATGATTCTACCCTTCATTTCTTCAGAAGGTAAACCGATAACTGAAACTGTTCTATCGATTGTTTCTTCTTGAGAATATCTCTGGATAGCTGTACCGATAATATTTCTAGCAATATCATTAGCCTTTGTCTTAGCTTCTTCTTCTCTTTCCTTGACGTATCCAGCCATTTCATTTGCTGTCTGGACTTTAACAATGTCGAATAATTCTTCTCTAGCTTCCTTAACAGTTAAGCTAGCAACCTTTTCAAGAACTTCAACCTGTGAATCGATTTTGCGCTGTAAATCAGCTTGCATCTCGTCTAATTTTGCAGACTTTTTACTTAAATCGTTTAATCTATCATCAACCTGTTTTTCTTTATTCGCTAATTTTTCTTCACGGAAATTCAATGAATCATCTCTTCTTAATAATTTATTTTCTAACTCATTAACTTCCTGACGGTGTTTCTTAATTTCTTTTTCAGCGTTTAATTTTAATTCGTATGCTGCATTTTTGCCATCTAATATAGCTTGTCTTTTAACAGCATCTGCTTCAATGTTAGCTTCTTTAATAACTAAATCAGCTTTTTGTTGATTCTTGTTCAAACCCATTTTAGTAATTATGACCATGATCATAATTCCTACAAAACTACCCAAGATGAACGCAATTGCATATTTCAACATATAACAATCCTCATCTTTCTTTTGTTACATTTCATAACACATTTATCATACCATACTTTTGTTGTCATTTGTTAGAAAATATGAGAATAAATACCCTTTTTTCATCATATCTTCACACACAAAATAAAAGCTTATCAGTAATACAACGTTTTACCAATAAACTTTATATTCAATTCAACTTTTATAGGTCTGAATCCATGAATGATACAGCATTATCATCACGTTTTGTAATGATTGCATGAATCTGTTCTTCAATTTCGTTAAATACATCAGGATTATTTAATAAGAAGCCTCTAACATTTTCCTTACCTTGGCCAATCTTTTCTCCATTATAAGAGAACCAAGCACCGCTCTTACCAATGATGTCGTATTCAACGCCTAAATCAATGATTTCAGAAACCTTAGATAATCCTTCACCATATCTGATTTCAACTGTAGCTGTCTTAAATGGAGGAGCAACCTTATTCTTAACAACCTTAACGTTGATCTTATTACCAATGATGTCGCTACCCTGTTTGATAGCTTCACCCTTTCTTACTTCGATACGGATACTAGCAGCGAACTTTAATGCTCTACCACCTGTTGTAGTTTCTGGATTACCATATACTACACCAATCTTTTCTCTAATCTGATTGATGAAGATTACTGTACACTTGCTCTTGTTCATTGCACCAGGAAGCTTTCTCATAGCCTTAGACATTAATCTAGCCTGTAAGCCCATTGATGAATCTGACATAATACCATCTAATTCTGCCTGTGGCACTAATGCTGCTACTGAGTCAACTACTAATAAGTCAATAGCACCTGACTTAATTAATAATTCAGCAATTTCTAAAGCTTTTTCACCTGAATCAGGCTGAGATAAGATTAAATCATCAATTTGTACGCCTAACTTTTGAGCATATGTAGGGTCGATTGCGTTTTCAGCATCGATGAATGCAACTTTGCCACCAAGCTTTTGAACTTCAGCGATTGCGTGTAAAGCTAATGTAGTCTTACCAGAAGATTCTGGTCCATAGATTTCAATAATTCTTCCTCTTGGATAACCACCAATTCCTAATGCCTGGTCAATTAATAAAGAACCTGAAGGAATTGCATCTTCGTCAACCTTGACTGTATCTCCAAGTCTCATTACTGTTCCCTTGCCATAAGTTTTTTCAATTTCTTTTATTGTTTGAGCAAGGATGTCTGATTCGTTTCTTTCTACCATAATAATTATTCCTCCAGTATATTAATATTTGCGAAAGGTAAATTTTCCTTTAATAATTTTAACAATCTTGAAACTGTTCTATTAACAATCTCTTCTCTTAATTCATTTCTTTCCATGATAATTAAATCCTCAAAAGGATATTCTTTATCATCAATGACAATACAAGTATAAACTAAACCACATGGTTTGCCTTCCATAACTGAGGGACCAGCATTACCGGTAAAGGATACACCGATATTTGTCTGTAGTTTTTCTTGAACACCTTTAGCCATTTGGTAAGCTGTTTGTTGACTTACAGCCCCATACTTTTCAAGAGTTTCACTATCTACTCCAGCAAACTCTTTAACGCTATTCCAATATGTAACAATTGATCCTTTAAATACATTTGATACATGAGGGACTCTAGTTAGCTCACTGGCAAATAAACCACCTGTTAAAGACTCACAAGAAGAAATAGTTAAACCTTTTTCTAAAAGTAATTCAAACAACTCTTGCATTACTTAGTCTCCCAAATAATAGATTTAGCCTGGCTATAGTAGTTATAGCCTGATACTACTGATACTAATGCACTTGCCCATAGTAAGATATCTGCTACAGGTAAACCAATCAATTCAAAAGGTAAGTTATTAGTTAAGATAACAATAATACAGAACATCTGTAATACTGTCTTTAACTTACCCATTGGACCAGCTGCCATTACGAAGTTTTTAGAAGCGGCAATCTGTCTAACACCATCAACAATTGTATCCCTCCATACCATAATAAGTACTGGTACTACTGGAATAATGCTATTAGCAGCAAATAATAAGAACATTGTTGTAGTTAAACATTTGTCAGCTATTGGATCGACAAACTTGCCAAAAGTAGTAACCTGGTTAGTTTTTCTAGCGATATAACCATCTAAGAAATCACTGATTGAAGCGATTGCGAATAGTACTAAACAAATAATATTCTTTAATGGTAATACCACATATCCAATTGTATAAATAGGCATATCAATTCCTAATTGTGTATATGGAAGAACCCAAATTAATACAACAATTGGGATTAAAATTAATCTAAAAATCGAAATTTTATTTGGTAAATTCATAAAGAAATACCTCTCTTTCACTTATGATTAATTATACCACAATTGTTTACAAGAACAATATATCACACACTTGATTGATTTTCAAGTTATATTATTTGTTAGAAAAAATAAAAATAGCGCTTATGCGCTATTAATATAAAACTAACCGTAAGCCATGTTCTGTCCCTGTCACCAGGTAGCAACCATTTATCTACAATTTCTTGTCCCTGCTCGCTTCATTTCGCTTGCTTTGGGTTCCCCTACCAAATTTGGGTTTCTCACTTATGGGGTTTACCTCGTTCCACCCTTATAGTTTCCTATAAGGCTTCGTCACTGTGGCACCTTAGAATTCTCGTCCATAGAAATTAATCCTTAGGAGTAGTAATCGCCGTCTAGGCCTGGCCTTATTTATTAAACCAGCATAATCGTTACTATCATCTCAGATAGTGTGAGCATGGACTTTCCTCTACATTTCTGCAGCGATTGCTTCGTTAGTTATTTACGATTGAATACTTCCTGCTCTAATCTAGCAATTCTTCTTAAGATATCAACCTGTGATAAATTAGAGATTACTGGACTTGGACCATTTGCGTTGTTCTCTTCTGCAGCAGCTAACTTGTTTTCTAATTCGATTACTCTAGCCTTTAAATTGTCAGTTGCGCTCTGATAGAATTCAACTTCCTTTTTCAATGCTGCAACAACATTGTTATAAGTATCATAGTCCTTAGCAACCATATCAAGGAACTGATCTACCTCAACTGGTGAGTAGCCTTTAAATTCAATACTGAACTCCTTGTTAAAAATTGTATCGATATCTAAATTTAAATTCTTTTCCATAATAATCACATTCCTTTTCTCTTTTTATTTTATTAAATTCTTATGATTTATTCAACTTTATTTCGTCGCTAATTCCATTATACAGCAGTAAGAAAAAATGTGTCCTAAGACACATTTAATTTCTTAATTATTCTGCTAAATTTTCAACGTTGTGGTAAACCTTCTGAACATCATCAACTTCATCTAATAAAGATAATAGTCTCTGGAACTGTTCTAAGCCTTCACCTTCTAATGTAATTAAATCATTAGCTAACATCTTGTTTTCTAAGATTTCGAACTTAGTTTCGCCTAATTCAGCTTCGATAGCATCCTTTGCCTTAAATAAATCAGTTGGACTAACGTATACTGTTACATATCCTTCTTCAGATTCAACATCATTAACATCTACTTCTGCCATCATTAAGATGTCTAATGCCTGATCTTCTGTTCCTTCAAAGCATAAAATACCACTATTTGTATAGTTGTAAGAAACGTTACCAGCGTTGGCAATGTTACAACCCTTTGACTTATTGAAACAGCTTCTGATTTCAGCTAATGCTCTATTAGAGTTGTCTGATAATGTTTCAATGATGATTGTAGCACCATTAGGACCGAATCCTTCATATCTGTTTTCGATATATGCTTCAGCGTTACCACCCTTTGCCTTTTCGATGTTTCTCTTGATAACATCAGCAGGTACCTGAGCAGCCTTTGCCTTTTCAATTGTACGCTTTAAAGTCTGGTTCATTTCAGGATCAGGAACACCACTCTTGGCAGCCATGTAAATTTCCTTGCCATAACGTGAATAGATCTTTGTTTTCTTTGCAGCTGTTGCAGCCATTGATGCAGCTCTTACCTCATGAGCACGTCCCATAATATTTCCTCCTAAAATTTCTCTTTTTTGACTTTTATGTTATTAAGCCAATTTTCAACTCTAATATTATAGCACTACCGATTATTTAAGATAAATATCTTTGAACTAAAAAATCGTAGAAATAATAGCTATTTCTACGATTTTACATTAACTATTTTACAAGCTGATCAGTTTACAATTACTTACCTAAGGCAATTCTTCCTAAAGCATCAGCAGCAACAATTGCATCATGCATTTCAACTGGAGTTACATCGCCAGCAAGGTTGTGGATAGTTTCACCAGCTACACAAGCGTTCTTAGCGATTGTCCATACCTGTTCATCAGTCGTAATACCAATTTCTTCTAAACATACTGGTAATCCAACTTCTAAGCAGAAATCCTGAACTTCCTTGAATTCATCTTTTGGAACACCTTCTAATACTAACTGCACTAATGTACCTAAAGCTACACAGCAACCATGATCAGCATGGTGACCACCTAAAGAAGTAACACCATTGTAGAATGAATGAGCTGCAGCACAATTAACATTATCTGCACCAACACCTGATAAATAAACATTTGCTTCTACGATGTTTTCTAAAGCTGGAGTTACAACATTAGCCTTACAAGCTTCGATAGCCTGCTTACCATATTCTCTTAATGTTTCATAGCATAATTTTGCTAACGCCTGACCTGCTCTAGTAATACCTGTTCCTTCTAAGCTTGCAGATTCAGTTCTAATTGAAGCTCTTCCTTCAAAGTAAGTTCCTAATGCGTCACCCATACCAGCAATTAAGAATCTAACTGGTGCATTAGCGATTACAACTGTATCTACGATAACTGCATCTGGATTTGTAGGATAGAATAAATATTTATCGAATGATCCATCATCATTGTAGATTACTGATAATCCAGTACAAGGTGCATCTGTAGCAGCAACTGTAGGAATAATAACGATATGCTTGCCTGTATAATATGCACAAGCCTTTGCTGTATCTACTGCACTACCACCACCAACTGCTACTACTGTATCAATCTTATCAGTTTCAACAATTGACATCATCTTCTTGATTTCACTATTGCTTGAAATTCCACCGAATACTTCATAGCGTCTGTAGTCTTCCTTACCATCAAAGCTAGCTTCTAGCTTTTCATGACATGCATTATAGCCACTGTTTGAACAAACAAATAGCCATCTTTTGCCCATATAATTCATTTCTTCATAGAATTTTAATAATGCGTTTCTTCCCTGAACATACTTTAAAGGTTCACGCATTGCTCTTAAACGACCCATCATAATTTTCATCCTCTTTTCTAGCCTGTTTCCTTTAAGACGAATTAATAATACAACAAAGAGATTGTCTGTACAATAGTTTGTGAATTAACAAACAAATTGAACAATTAATCTTAATTTGCCAAAGAAAAAATACAATTTATAGTTTTTTCTTTTTCAAGTTTTTTATTTCTGATTCTATTAGTGTATATTATATTTGGAGGTAGTAATTATGAATATGTTTGATTATATTGCCTGGCGTGGTGATTTATCTTTTGAATCTGACAAATTTAACGATGTCGACAATCTAATACTAAGCTATATTTGTTACACAGATTTTACTGGTGTACTTTTTGATGATGGGTCAAAGCTAACATTAAAACAAGCATGTGATAAGTTCTACTCTATCCATACTATCGAAGAAGTCAAAGCGAATAAAAGCTTAATAGCTAACGCTCCTTTAGTACTACTAGAAGCTAGTAAATCTGAAAGATTTAAAAACATATTAGTACACAGCTATATAGACATATTAAACAAAGAAAAAGCTATTCAATTTTCAACTATGATTTTTGATTTAAATGATACTACTTCATATGTTGCCTTTAGAGGCACTGATGATACTATGATTGGTTGGAATGAAGATTTTCTTCTTAGTTACAAAACTGTAGAAGCACAACTACTAGCAGCCAATTACATTAACTCTCATTTATCTATAAACAAAAAATACTATATAGGCGGTCATTCAAAAGGTGGTAACTTAGCATTATTTGCTGCTAGTCAATGCGATGAATTGTTCAAGAAAACATTCATCAAAGTTTACAACAACGATGGACCTAATCTATGTGACAGATTAGTAACAACTGAATCTATTTCTTCTATATTACCAATCACCAAAAGAATTATCCCTGAGTTCAGTGTGTTTGGCTTAATATATGATGATTACGCATACGATACAACAATCATAAAAGCTGATGGAAGTTTATTATTCCAACATGATGCCTGCAATTGGCAAATTATTGGCAATAGATTTGAAACAGTAGAAGATATCAGTAATGAGGCTAAGATAATTAAGCAATCATTAGATGATTTTATCTATGAGACAACAACTGAGGAAAAGAATGAATTCATCATAGAATTCTTCAAGGCAATGGATGATGCCAAAATTAGCAAAGTCTCTGAAATTGTTGAAAAAGGAATTCCGGCGATAATCTCTATTTTAAAGGAGCTAGCAGAATTCAATAATATGGCTAGATTAGTTTTAAAGAAATTTACAGAAATTGTTAAAACTTATACTTCCGATGAAGTTGATTACATCAAGACAAGTGCAACTGACTACATTAAAGACAAAGTTAACAATGTAAAAGAAAAAGTCGATGAAAAAGTAACTGATGTTAAGGAAAAGGTTAATGAAAAGGTCACTGATGTAAAGGGAACAATTGGAGATAAGATAGCAGAAACTCATATCTACATCGATGATAGAATAGACGATGCTCATAATTTTATTGATGATAAAAAGCAATCAATTAAAAACAAAATTAAAAAGGAAAAGCAAAAATTGGAATGAGCCAAAAAGATTTGTCAAAGATTAGAAGTAAATGAATTCTCATATTAATATCTTTCATAACAGGATGACGATTTCATTTTCATGTTCGCACTCTATTCCCCATATTAAAACATAATAATAAAAGTTAAAAAAGCATACCATTAAATAACTACAAAAATAGATGCCATAGTGTTATATCTATAAGGAAAATGTACAAAATGGATTATAAAGATTTAAATACAACAAACCAGTGCAAAAGATTAAATAATCATAAAATGGATGTTTCCTATAAAAAGCGTAAGGAAACATCCATAAATAATCACACGCTTTCACTCAACGCAACATAGAAGCGATTCTTTCCTCACATTAGTTAGAACAGCCAAATCTAATAACGACTGGCTTTTTTATTTGAATTCATCATCAAAATTATGATTTATGGATTGATAACTGTCACTACAATTTCACCTATTTTCTCTTTCTTGTCATAATAAGAAATAATAGTAGTTCCTTCAGATACTCCAGTAATACTAAACTTATCACTTTCAGCTTTCACAATCTTAATATCGCCAGATTTAACTCTTAGTCGTAGAAAAGATGGATCTGGATACACATCTCTTACTACTTCAACAGTTTGACCTACTCTTATTGTTACTTCGGTATCTTTAAGTATTAATTGTTCAATCTTTGGTATTGTTAATACCATATAAACCACAAAGACTGTTATAAACAGGGCAAATATTCCCGAAATTATTTTAGACATTTTTAGTTGCATTGATCCACCACCCATTCATATGCATTTTTGTTTGGAATTTCTGGTGAAATATTCCAGTATTTTTTAGAAGCTGGAGCAAACCAGAAATGACAAACATATTGAGCCTTTAAACTATTAGGATTATACCAATGAGAGCTAGAACTTTGAGTTGAAACGACTTCATTCCAACCGTTCATAGCTGTAATATATGCCGACTTAGTACTTGTTGTTGGCTCTAATTGACTATAGTTCAACTAGGAGTTCATTTTTTATTAATTAGCTTCTTAAAGATGCATTTAACTTTCTAGAAAGCTGATCTAATACCTGTGAATGTACTGGCATTACATCTGCTTCAGTTAAAGTCTTATCAGCAGCCTGGTAAGAAACACTTACAGCAACTGACTTGCTTCCTTCTGGGAGACCAACGCCTCTATAAACGTCGAAGATTTCAACTGACTTTAATAAGTTGTTAGATGCCTTCTTGATTGTTGATACAATCTGTTCAGCTGTTACTTCTTCAGAAACAACTAGAGCTAAATCGTAGAATACAGCTGGGAATCTATTGATTGGAGTAAACTTGATCTTTCCAGCCTTTTCAGCGAAGATTGCCTCTAAATCCAACTCACATAATACTGTATCTTTGATGTCATACTTTTTATTACACAATGGATGAGTATGGCCGATAACACCAACTAACTTCTTACCTAAGTATACATCAGCACTCTTATTAGGATGTAACATATCCTTACCGTTTGAAACTGGTTTGAATGTTACTCTCTTTTCATCGTAACCGAACTTATCTAAGATTGTTAGTACTAAACCCTTAACTGTGAAGAAGTCGTTCTTATCAACAACATTCTGCCACTTAGAGTGAGTTGTTATAGCACTTAAAGCTAATGATAAGTGCAATGCCTCTAAACCATCATTATTGTAAACATTAGCTGTTTCGAATAATGCGTATTCATCATTACCTCTAGCAACATTATATGAAACGATTTCTAATAATGAAGGTAATAATGAAGTACGGAAGAATCTTCTATCTTCACCCATTGCATTAGCAATTCTTACAGCTTCACCACAAGATAATACGCCTTCGTTAATCTTAGCATCTGATACTAAAGAATAAGTCTTAACTTCTGAATATCCATTACCATTTAAAATCTGCTGTAATACTCTAGTGTTGCTGCCATTTTTAGCATGACTTGCCTGAGTAGTAGGCATATTAGGTAATGTAGAAACGATATTGTCATAACCTAAAATTCTGATTACTTCTTCTGCTAAATCCTGCCAGATAGAAATATCTGTTCTATATGAAGGAATTGAAGCTGTTAACTTATCGCCTTCTAATGTTACTGGATTAAAATCTAATCTCTTCATAACATCAGCAATCTGTTCATTAGTAAATGTTGTTCCTAATAAACCATTGATGTTAGCACAGCTTGCTTCAACAGTAACTGGAGTATAACCACTATTACCATATACTACTGTTTCTTCAATACTAGAAGCATTAGCTAATTCTAATAATAACTGGATGCTTCTTTCAGTAGCCTTCTTACCTGCTTCAGGATCAATACCCTTAGCAAATCTAGTAGCTGCTTCTGTAGATAAATCTAATCTTCTTGCAGTATTTCTGATACATACAGGATTGAATATAGCTGCTTCGATGATGATACCCTTAGTTTCTTCATCAATCTTAGAGTCATCACCACCCATGATACCAGCATAACCGATAGCTTTGCCTTCAGTTGTGATCATAATATCATCTTCAACAACCTTATAATCAACACCATCTAATGCCTTGTAAGTTTCATTTAATCCAGTCTTAACTGTGATTTCCTTTGCAGGAATCTTAGCTAAGTCATAGAAATGTAATGGCTGACCTGTTTCTAACATTACGTAGTTAGAAATATCTACTACGTTATTAATTGACTTAACACCAGCTGCATGTAATGCATCTGATAACCACTTTGGTGATGGTGCAATTTCTACATGGTTAACTACAGTTCCATAGAAAACTGGACACTTTTCAGTTTCACTAGAGACAATTAATGTAGCAGCGCTCTTTTCAGTTTCATAGCTATAATCAGGTAATACTGCTTCCTTATTTAAGATGGCAGCTACATCCTTAGCTAAAGCCCACATGCTGTAGCAATCAGCTCTATTTGGAGTTAATCCTACATCATAGATAGTATCATCTAAGCCTAAGTAAGCTAATACTTCTGTATTACCAACAACAGCGTCATCTGGTAAAATTTCGATACCAGCTAATTGAGCTTCTGTTAATGTCTTCTTATCAACACCTAATTCAAATAAAGCACAAATCATACCGTCAGATAATTCGCCTCTAACCATACCTGATTTGATTTCTCCACCAGGAAGCTGACAACCAGGTAAAGCAACGATAACCTTCTGACCTGCAGCAACGTTAGGAGCACCACAAACGATTTGTCTTACTCCTGTTCCATCATTTACTGTACATACATGTAAGTGATCTGAATTAGGATGCATTTCACATGTTAATACTTCACCAATTACTAGCTTAGTGGCATAAGCCTGCTTTTCATAGCCTTCTACTTCTAAGCCACCTTTTGTTACAGCTTCAGCTAAAGCTTCTGGTGTAACATCAGATAAATCAATATATTGTTTTAACCAATTATATGTAACTCTCATTTTCTTACTCCTTTACTTTAGTTGAAACGCTTGTAGTTATCTAAGAACTGAATATTGTTGTTATAGAAGTTACGGATATCATCGATACCATACTTTAACATAGCAACACGTTCAACACCTACACCAAATGCGAATCCAGAATACTTAGTTGAATCAATTCCAGTCATGTCTAATACATGTGGATGAACCATACCAGCACCTAAGATTTCAATCCATCCTGTACCCTTACAAGTTGGACATACCTTACCACCACATACATGGCAAGATACGTCAATTTCAACTGAAGGTTCAGTGAATGGGAAATATGATTGTCTTAATCTTAATTCTCTATCCTTACCAAACATGCTTCTCGCCAATAATTCTAAAGAACCCTTTAAATCACCGAAAGTGATATTTTCGCCTACAACTAATCCTTCAATCTGAATGAACTGATGTGAATGAGTTGCATCGTCATCATCTTTTCTATATACCTTACCAGGGCAAACTACCTTGATTGGTAAGTTGTTGCTTCCAGCATCTAGTGCTCTCATCTGAATAGCAGTAGTCTGTGTTCTTAATAATCTGTTAACATCTACATAGAAAGTATCCTGCATATCTCTTGCTGGATGATCAGCTGGGATATTAGCTCTTTCGAAGTTCCACTTGTCTAATTCTACTTCCGGTCCATAAACAATTGAGTAACCCATATCCATGAAGATATCTTCAATTTCCTGTTGAACAATTGTTAATGGATGTAATGTACCTTGCTTGCTCTTATTAGCAGGTAAAGTAACATCAATCTTATCGTTAGCTAATTGTGCTAACATTTCCTTTTCCTTTAATTCAGCTGTCTTTTCAGCGATTAAAGCTTCAGTAGACTGCTTTAAGTTATTAACTGACTGACCAAATTCTCTCTTCTCTTCCTTAGGAATGTCCTTCATCTGTGCCATTAAGCCAGCGATTTGTCCCTTCTTACCTAGTAACTCAATACGAATAGCTTCGATTGTTGCTAGATCAGCAGCGTTAGAGATTTTTTCAGTAAATTCTTGTTTCAATAACTCCCAATTCTGTGCCATAATTTCCTCCAAAAAAATAAAACGTCCTTATATAAAGGACGTATAAATCACGTGGTACCACCTTAGTTTGTGCTCATTAAGCTTTAACGCAGCTCTACGGGATGTATTAGATCCACTCCAAGGTGAATTCATACCATATTAGTAGAAGACTTTCACCATACGCCTTCCTCTCTTAACTAACACTTACGGTACTACGTTCCTTATCAACGTGTTGAATTAATTATACTAATAAATTAAATATAATTCAAACACTTTCAAATTTGTTGTTATTTTATTGCATATATATAGTAAAAAAAGTAAAATCAAAATGTTTCGAGGAAAATATATGAAGAAAAACATT
>JAZRWC010000053.1:0-4100 GCA_045599505.1 Erysipelotrichaceae bacterium
TGGTAAGAATAGATTGGGATGCGATCTCTCGAGGATTGAGAATGAATCCTCATTTGGTAAAATAGGCTAAAGGGGCTAAGGCCAACTAGCTTAGGCTAGGTATTGTAACGCCCAGATACTGCATAAATGTATCGTTATAAATTAAAAATGTACAACCTAGCATCGATTGATTTCTGAGGGTGGTGTAAGGGGAACGATAATTTCATCATTTATTGGTGAAATTTTTTGTCTTTTAAGGTACAATTATTGTGCTTGAATAAGCGTTGGAGAAATTATGAAGAATAAGAATTTGATGTATATATTAGTTTTTGGATGTTGCTGTTTGATGTATGGTGGAAGTATTGGTATTGCATGTGACTATGGACTATTCTTTCAACCTATGGCAGATATGCTTAATGTTTCTTTTGGCCAAGTTACATTACATACAACAATACAAGGTATCGCTAGTGCTTGCTCAGTAATCTTTGTAGGAACAATCTTTGAGAGATTTAAGCATCGCGATGTTTATTTATTAGGTATGGCTTTGATTATGGGATCAAGTTATCTAATCGCTAATGCTACAAGCATTAATATGGTATATGTATATGTTGTATTTAGAGGAATTGGTTATACATTATGTTCAACAATCGTGTTGACTATGATTATCAATAACTGGTTTGTTAAGTATAGAGCTACACTATTAGGTATCTCATTTGCCTCAAGTGGTATTGTGGGAGCTATCGTTTCTCCAATTATCTCAACAATGTTAACTTCATTAGGATTTAAGATGACTTATATCATCGCCAATGTTGTAGTAATCTTATCAGTATTACCAGCAGCATTATTTATTCCATTAAAACCTGAAACAGTAGGTATGAAGCCATTTGGTTTTGAACCAGGTGATGAAGCTATCATGTCTAGTAAGCCAGCTAGCAAGGATAAGAAGAAGGGTATGAATGTACCTGCTAAGTCATTAGCGTTCATCTTCTCTTATGGATTAGCTATTACAGCTACTAGCACAATGGCATCGCTAATGCCTTCATTTGTTGTAAGTGCTGGATATACATCAATCATTAGCGCTTCTATTTTATCTGTTATGATGATTGCTAATATTACATTTAAAGTATTATCAGGTATCATTATTGATAGATTTGGCGCACAGATTACTAGTGGTATTTACTTGTTCGGTAATATGTTAGGCTTATTGGCAATCTTCTTCTTAAATAAGAGCTTAGCTTTACTATATGTAGGGGCCTTCTTATACTCTACTAGCTATGCGAATGGCTCAGTAGGTAGCTCAAATGTTATATTATCAATTTCAGGACCAGATGATTTCTCAAAGGTTTCATCATTAAATTCATTTGTTGTTAGTATGTTCTCAAGTATTTTCTTATCAGTTTGTGGATTTATCTTTGATGCTACTGGCAACTATACAATTCAGATGATTATAATCTTGTCGTGCTCTGTAATAGCTCAAGTATTAATTTGGGGATTATATGGCAAGGTTGCTAAAGGAAAGAGAAGAACAGCTTAAAATAAAAGTAAAACAGGTTCGTATGTAGTAATTCACTACAGCGAACCTGTTTATTTATTTTGCAAGTTTTTTAATACAATCGATAATAATATCAACTTCTTTTTGAGTGTCGATTTCCTTATTTGAATATAACCACATAGTTACTGCACCTGTACAACCTGATGCCATAAAGCCAACTTTAGTCAAACTAGTTTGCATATCAAGCTCAGGGAATAAAATATTCGCAACAGTTTCTAACTTATCGTTGAAAATCTTTTGAATTGAATTAGTTAAATCGCTTACTCTATTACCAGCTTTATTGATTTCTAAAATATGATCCCTATGAATTGTGATAAATTCTAATAACTTGATTAGACTTTCTCTAAATGAGTCAATTGTTACATCAAATGTAAGAATTTCTCTTAAATTTGATAATATCTCTTTGCTCATAGAATCAGCTAAATCATAAATGTCTAAATAATATTTATAGAATGTTCCACGGTTAATATCTGCTAGTCTACAAATTTCACTAACAGTTATCTGGTTAATATCCTTATCTTTAAATAATGATAGAAAGCTATTAGCTATAGCTTTTTTAGAATTGATAATACGTCTATCAATATGGTTACTGTTTTTCATCTACTTCAACTTCTTTCTTATGTTTATTAAAACAAACTATATTGTACTAAATAGAAAAATAACAAACAAGTGTTTAATAAAATATATTTGATAAAATAGAAAATGTGACTGGATCACCATTTAGCACTTAATTGTTGACAGTGCTAAAAAATAGAATTATACTATTAGCAGATAGCAGGGGTAGAGTGCTAAAGAAAGGAGTCGGACATGGTACTTACAAATAGACAGCAGTTAATTTTAAAAGCGATCGTTGAAGATTTCATTCAGACAGCAGAACCTATTGGTTCCAAAACTCTTGTAGAAAAGTATGGATTAAACTATTCAAGTGCTACTATCAGAAACGAGATGAACTATCTTGAAAATGTTGGTTTACTTGAAAAGACTCATACTTCAAGCGGTAGAGTTCCTTCTACAAATGGTTATCGTTTCTATGTTGAGAATCTAATGAATGTAGAATTAACAGATGAAGAAAAATATATGCTTCAAACATCATTCTCAATGGATTTACCAATTGAGGATGTAATTCAGACAAGCTGTGACATCTTATCTAATATGACTAATCTAACAAGTTTAGTATTAGGCCCAGATGCAAACAGACAGTCATTAGCTCACATAAAGTTGTTCCCACTTGATGAAAGAAACGCTGTTGCGGTAATCATCACAGATCAGGGACATACAGAAAACAAGACATTCCATTTTAATGAAAATGTGACAGTCGAGGATTTACAGAATTGCACAAATATCTTAAATGACCGCTTAGCTGGTACCCCAATTAATGAGGTTGTTGAGAAGATGACAGAGCTTAAGCCTATCCTAGCTAATAGTGTTAAGCGTCATGAAGCATTATTCGCTGCATTCATGCAAGCCTTTGTCAGATTCGCGAGCGATAATGTCTACTATTCAGGGGCATCAAATATGCTATATCAGCCTGAATTTGCGGATGTTGAAAGAATGAAGGACATTATGAAGATGTTAGAGAACAATAACTTATGGCGTTCAATCTCTGAAACATCTACAGCAGTAAAAGTTAAATCCCCAGAAACAAACAGTGAATTAATCTGGATGGATGATATGGCAATTGTCTCAAGCAAGTTCCATTTAGGAGATGAAGAGGGACAGTTAATGGTACTAGGACCAAGTAGAATGGACTATAACCGAATCACTTCAATGTTGAAATTTGCCTCATCATTCATTGAGAGCAAATATAACAAAAAGAAGTAGGTGTAACAATGAGTAAGAAAGATAAAAAAGAAAAAGTACAGTTCGATGTTGAAGATGAAGCTGAAAAGAAGGTTAACGATTTAGAAGATAAGATCACTGAAGAGTTAACAGTAGAACAGCAACTTCAAAAACAGGTAGAAGAACTAACAAAGGAAGTTGCAGCAACTAAGAATGCATATTTCAAGGCATATGCGGATGCTGAAAACTTTAAGAAAAGACTTCAAAGTGAAGCTGATTTGAATAATAAATATCGTATTCAAAGCTTTGCTTTAAATATTTTACCAGCTCTTGATGCTTTAGAATTAGCTCTAGCTGGTAAGGATACATCTGATGGCTTTGTTAAGGGTGTCAAATTAACTTATGACAAGATTATGAACGCTCTTGAAAATGAAGGAGTAACTCAGATGGATTGTGCTAATAAACCTTTTGATGCAAATTTCCACAACGCAATCATGACCGAAAAGGTTGAAGGTGTTGAGCCAAACACAATTGTGGAAGTATTCCAAAAAGGCTATATGTTAAAAGACAGACTGTTAAGAGCTGCCTTAGTAAAAGTCAGCGAATAGGAGGAAACAAATTATGAGTAAGATTATCGGTATTGACTTAGGTACAACAAATTCATGTGTTGCAGTATTCCAGAATGGTGAAGCAACAGTTATTACTAATCCAGAAGGAAATAGAACAACACCTTCAGTAGTAGCATTCAAGAATGGCGATAAGATCGTTGGTGATGCTGCTAAGCGTCAGG
>JAZRWC010000054.1:0-20264 GCA_045599505.1 Erysipelotrichaceae bacterium
AAGAAATAATAGATAAGTTATCGTTCATAAAATGATAATCCTCCTTTCGATAACATAGTTATCATAAAGGAATAAAATGGGGACATGCTACAACTTTTAGTGTGGACAATTCCAAAGTCCACATTATGTTATAGAGCATCCGCATCCCCAGCATATGGAATTGTCTTATTAATTTAAGGAATAATTCAAAACGTTAAAGGGTTCGCAATGCGAACCCTTTATTTTTTACATATTATCGTATTTTTCGAAAATCTCTTGAAGCTTTACTCCTCTTTTATAACCTTCTTTATAAAATTCATATACACCCATCTTTTCATATTCATTTCTATAACAAAGTTCTAAAGAGATATCGCCCTTATATCCAGCTTTTACTAGTTTCCCAATAATTTCATCCCAATCGATATTACCATCAAAAGGTAGTAAATGCTCATCTTTTAATCCATGATTATCATGTAAATGAATTTCGAAGATTTTACCAGCAAACTTATCAAATGGATAATCACCATTATAGTAAACATTGCTGTGACCTGAATCAAAGCATACTCCAACATTATCAGCCTTTATATTATCGAATACTGTATACAAAGCTCCTCTAACATAAGTATTTTCAAAAGATGCTTTCATACCCAATTCATTAGCCAAATTGCATACTCTTCTCCATCTCTCTATTCCTCTTTCATCGTAAGGATGATCTTCATGCTTTCTTGATGGATGCATCATTACACTGTAAACACCATTACCAAAAAGTTGCCTTACATCGTTCAAATATACTTCTGTAGTTTTCTCTCCAGTCTCATCTTCAAACCATAAATCGTTCAAAGTACTATAGCCTAAATGAGCAAAAGTGATTTCCAAACCCTTAGATTTGGCGTAATCAAGTTGAGTTTGCTGGTCTACTTCCCAATCCTTGTCGTACCATTGAATAAAGGCCTTTTTAAAGCCTGCAGCGGCTATTGAGTCAATAGTTGATATAATATCAGTACCCTTATTATCGTTGCTTATACATACACTTAAATCTCTCATAAACGTATCTCCTAAAGATAGTATACCACTTATTTTAGATAAAAAGAAAAAGCACATTAAGTGCTTTAAGTTTTACAGATGGTGCCCGCGGACGGGCTCGAACCGTCAAGGTATTTCTACCGATGGATTTTGAGTCCATTGCGTCTGCCAATTCCACCACGCGGGCAAGCATTAATATATTACTACAATAGGTATGTAATTTCAACTGTGAGTATATTTACAAATTTAACTAAAAGTATAATAATGAAATTAGTAAAGGAGGTAACTAACATGGGAATTTTTGATAAGGTTACAGATATCAGCAAGAAAGTAGCTGATAAAGCAGGCGAAGTTGCTAAAAGCGCAGTAGAAAAGGGTTCAGAGGTTATTAACGATGGTAAAACAGCTATCGAAGTAGCTCAAGAAGAGGCTAAGATCAAAGAACTAGTTGCTCAGATTGGTGCCTTCGTCGTTAGCAAGATTGATGAAGGTGGCGAACCTTGCTGCTCAGAAGTAGCAGAGCTTTATAGCCAGATTGTTGCTAAGCGTAAAGTAGTTGAAGAAAAGAAAAATAAGTAATACACTTAGCCAAGCAAAAACCAGCGATTGCTGGTTTTCTTTTGTCTTAATATAACTGCTTAGATCTTGAAGTTTTGCTGAAACCGTGAGTTGTAAAGTTATTCTCCTTCTTTTCAGTAGAAATATATGCCTTTAACACTTTCTTAGAATCAATTCTTTCCTTAATTAAGTTTAAGCAACTGATAATATGAGGATCAAATTCATCCATTAAGATTCTACAGATTAACTCATCAACACTCGCTACAAATAGTGCAATTAAGAATACAACGCCAATTACTCTACTGCTATTGCTTCCAAAATGGATAAATGTAACGAACATCAAGAATGATGTGAACTTATTTAAATGAGAATGTACTGGTAGTAAGAAACCATGTCTACCAATAGAAATGAAAGCTCCTAGTAATCTTAATGACATACAGATGCCCATAAAGATTGTACTAACTACAGAAACATTTTCCATAATTACTGGATAAGCAACTACTAATACGCAGATAACGTATACCATATCAGCTAATCCTTCAATATTAGCGCCCATTTCAGATTCAATTCCAAGCTTCTTAGCAATAGGGCCATCTATAGCATCTCCAATACCAATTAATAAATATAAAAGCTTAAAAGCCAATGAAAAAGGCTTTGTCAAAAATAGGCAAATAGCTAATGGTACTCTAGTTATAGTAATAATATTCGCTGTATTTCTGTAAAGCCAACTGTTGTTCTTATTTTCCATAATCCACCTCTCAAATATTATCTATGCCCGCTATCTTCTACACTTCATCACAAATGAATCATATCAATTCATCTCCATCCACAATCGTGGAATCGTTACCCCTAAACGATAAATTGATAAGCTAAAATAGCACTCAATCATTACTAATGTTCATAATTTATTCAAATTATTACCTATTAGAGCATTTCTCACACACCATTTGATAAGTGAATCTAATTTTAAATTAAATTATACCAATAATTTCACAAATGTGAACTACTTTGCTCATAATATTTTCATTTTATATACATTTTTGTTTATTAAATGAATAAATATGTGAAAAAGATTTGAGCAAAAGAAAAAGCTGACTATTTAGCCAGCTTAATATGTTATGCCTTAATTGTTTTACCCTTAATCTTCCATAAGTAGAAGATATAAGTGATTAGAGCTGTAATACCCCAAGCAAATGGATATCCGATATATACATTGTAGATTGAATGGTTAATAGCCATTGTTACAGCTAAGAATACCTGACGGCATAATACCATCGCAAATAAAGAAATAATCATTACTTCCTTTGAATAACCATACCCTCTTACAACACCAGCGTAAATTGAGTTTAAGCCAAGTAAGATATATAAAGGTAATACTGTCTTCATCATCGCTACACCATAAGCAATAACGTTTGGATCATCATTGAAAATAACAACAAGCTTATCAGCGAATAACCATGCTGGAATAGCTAAGCTAAATGTTGCGATAGCTGTAATGATGATACTTGATTTAATACCATCCCTAATTCTATCTTCTCTTTTAGCACCAAGATTTTGAGACACATAAGTTGTGATAGCTAAACCAACTGATTGAGCAGGCATACTTACAAAGACGTCAACCTTCTGTGCAGCACCTACACCAGCCATTGCATCTGCTTCAAATCCATTGATATACTTCTGTACAAACGCATTTGATAATGAGATTAAGCAAGTCTGTAAAGCAGCTGGTAAACCAATATTAATGATTTCCTTTAATGTAGCACCATCAATAGCTAAATCCTTTAAAACAACCTTATGAACATCATTTGTCTTAGTTAAGTTTCTAAATGATAATAAGCAAGCAACACCTTGTGAAATTATAGTTGCCATACCTACACCTGATACACCTAACTTTAAGAATACAACGAAGAAGTAGTCTAGTACGATATTAATTAAGCTTGAACAAACTAAAAACTTAAATGGAGTGTTAGAGTCACCAACGCTTCTTAATACACCACTTGCTACGTTATAGATAGATGTGAACATACAGCCAAATAAGTATAATCTTAAATATTCTGTAGCTAATGGGAATACGTCAGTTGGACAGTCAATAGCTCTTAATAATGCAGGTGATAATAGAACACCTAATACTGCCATAACGGCACCCATAATGATAGAAAATAAAATTGAAGTATGAATAGCAGTATGTAATCTATCATATTCCTTCGCACCGAAGCGCTTTGATAAGATAACAGTTACACCTGTTGATAATCCTGTAAAGAAACCAACAATAATATTACTAACTGAAGCACATGATGTAACAGCAGCTAATGCATGCTTACTTACATATTGTCCTACTACCATTGAGTCAACACTATTGTATAAGTTTTGGAATAAGTATCCTAAAAAGATAGGAACTGAAAAGGCGATAATCCCCTTAGAAATGCTACCGGTAGTTAAATCTCTTTTTTTCTCAGCCATTTTTTCTTCCCCCTACTTTAGCGTGATAAACACGCTTATTTATTATAGCACTTAATCAAATCCTTTTTCCTTTTATGCTCCATTAATTTCAAATTATATTCATTAAAAAAGCAGGTAGATAATAAACCGCCTGCTTCTACTCTGTAATTGTGCTTTCTAATGATGTAATTAACTGATAAAGATCATTGCCAACTTCAAATGGAGCACTGAATCCATCAACAACAATAGCTTCTAATTCATCGCCATAGCTATTAGCTATTTCAATTGCTTCCAGAAAGCTTCTTCTGATCTTTGTAAATGAATCTTGATAGCTCTCACTCATCTCACTTATTGAAGTAAATACTGGGAAGTAATATGCTTCTCCACTTCTTAACAATGGATATTGAAGGCTTACCTCAGAGCCATTATTATCATTTTTAATTACATTTGCTGGAATATATACATCAGAATCTCTTAAACAATATAAGACATTTGCTAAGTTTTCAGATGTGCTATTCTCACGATATCTTCTAATTAGCTCTCTTAAAACTGCTCCAGAAGCTAATGCTTGTTTTGTCACTTTCATTGTTGTACCTCTTAACATTGAACATTCTATCAAAAACAACTAACAAACTCAATTATTAATTATTTACAGGCATGTCCTCTGTCACATCAGATAACCAGTTTAAGATAGCTTCTCTAAACTGATCATAATTTTCTGGATGAGCTGTTCCCATAGCACTTATATTTAAATCATCTTCAAAATTAATGCTGATTTGGAACCATTCCTTATTGTTGTAATCAGGATCAGTTTCATCAAATCCTACCCAATGTAGAACATTACACTCTTTAATAATATCTAATACTGTATCAAATCTTAAATCTTTGTTTTCTACACTTTGGTAATATCTATATTCACCTTGTTTATAGTTTTCCCCAGATAAGTTTTTTATCTGTACGTCAAAGTTATTATCTCTAATTCCTTCTTTTGTAACTAAGATATGATAACTATCTCTGCCACTATCACCATGCTGAATGAAACTAATCAATATTGAAGATATTTCGCTATTAATTCCTTTAGCGATGATTTTATCGTATTCTTGTCTTACTAATTGCGTTACTAATGGTTCAAATGTTTCGTCTATTGACTTTATAGCTTGTGAATAACCTTTTGGATAAGCATTTGAACCATGAGCACTAACTGTATTACCATCTTCTAAAGTGATATTTAAGCTGAACCCATCACCATCTAAAATGTTTTTAGCCACCTTATCAAATCCATTCCACTTACCTAATTCCAACAGTTCGTAACTCAAACTTAAGTAGTCCATAAACTGCTGATCAACTTCGACTTTCATTTCGTCAAAATCATCATATAACATAGATTCATAAGTAAAATAATACTTTCCATCATCTTCTTTTTTTACAGTATATGAATAGCTATCTCCACCAATAGAACCATTATAAGCGTAATAAAAACGCACTACATTACCCTTTGCAGGTGCAGATTTCTTTAAAAAGCATCCAGTAAATAATCCCATAATCATTGTCACTCCTAAGACTAAAGTTAATACTTTTTTCACTTTATCACCTTCTTACTTATATATTTTAACATAACAAAGCTTTTTATTACTTGTACAAAAAGGCAATAATATTCCTTGAAGGGAATGTATATGCTAAAATCAAAATATAGAGGTGTTGTTATGATTAATTATGGAATATTATCAACTGCAAGAATAACTAATAGATTTGTTGAAGGAATAAGAAATAGTAAGGAAGGAAATGTCTACGCTATAGCTTCAAGAAGCTTAGAAAAGGCTAAAGCTAAAGCCGAAGAATTAAATATAGATAAATACTATGGTAGCTACAATGAACTGCTAGAAGATGATAATGTCGATGTAGTATATATTCCCACTACTAATGATACTCATTATCTATGTGCTCTAGAAGCTTTAAAGCATAAGAAACATGTTGTTTTAGAAAAGCCATTCACTTTAAATCCAGAACATTCAAAAGAATTATTTGAAGTAGCTAAAGCTAATAATGTCTTTTTAATGGAAGGACAAAAAGCTGTCTTTTTACCTGTCACTCAGAAGGTTAAACAACTTTTAGATGATAAGGTAATCGGTGAAGTTCAATATGTAGTTACTAGTATGTCTCATCCTGCAAGACATCCGAAAGGAAACTGGATGTATGACTTATCTAAAGGTGGTGGAGCACTAAATGGATCTGGATCGTATCCATTAGAATATTGTTTCTACTTACTAAACAATACAAATTATACTGTAAACGCAACTTTTGTTAAGGGAATAGAAAGTGCAGATAACTTAGTTTCCTTCCAATTAGGTACAGTTGACTATATCATTAATGGAACAATCTCAATGGACGTTGTTTTACCTAATCATGCTATCTTCTATGGTTCAAAAGGCAACATCAAAATTGAAAACTTCTGGAAAGCTGATAAGCTCATCCTAACAGTTGATGGTAATTCAGAAACATTTAATTTCCCATTTGTTTCAGAATTCGCTTATGAAGTTGATCATGTTAATGAATGTATTAAAAATGGTATGTTAACAAGCGATATGATGACAAAAGAAATCACTATTGCTTCAACTGAAATGATTCAGTCAATGTATCAATCTTACGAATTAAAAAGACTCTAGAGTCTTTTTTATTTGAATAATACATATTTTTCTAATGGGAATAATACAAGCATCTGTATTGTTCCTGCAGCCATTGAAGCGATTGTCCTTGAATATGGCACTAATGAAGTAGTTGATAGTTTACCAACAATTGCCCCTTGTAGCCATGTTGAACACAAAATTAGTGAGAATAGTACTACTACATAACAAACAAACCCCATTTTTGTTCCTTTACCTTTAAATGTAGCTTTCATATTAACAAAGTAACCATAGATATTAGCTAAACCATTAGATAACAAAAATGGTAACACATATCCTAAAGTAACAACTCCATTAACAACGTACTTACTAGGTTCTGTAAATAGGAACTCAGGATCAAATATTCCTTGTAAAAAAACTGGTAAAGGTGTCACTACTTTATCAAATATTAATGGAAGATAATTTGCCAATAGTAATTGCACTACTGTAACTGAAAGGCTAACCAAATTAAACTTAACAAATTGCCATACTCCCTTCCCTTTTCCATTTATAAACTCATTTATCTTATTACTCATATTAATCACCATTTTCATTATAACTTATTGGTTACTTAATTCTTTTGTTATGCTCAAGAGAACTTAAAAATCAAAATACATATTAGTTAGTGTATAATAATTACGGGTGATATATATGACATACAACTTTGACGAATTAGTAAATCGTCGTAACACAAATTCCTTAAAATGGGATGAGACAAGTGAAAATGAACTACCAATGTGGGTAGCTGACATGGATTTCAAATGCGCTGATGTTATCAGAGAAGCTATTATGAATAGATTTGAAAACGGCGTATTTGGCTACTCTATTGTTCCAGATAATTGGGCCGCTGCCTATGTTGGTTGGTGGAAAAGAAGACACAACTACACTTTAGATAAAGATGCTTTAATCTTCGCAACTGGTGTAGTACCTGCTATAAGCTCAATAGTTAGAAAGCTTACTACTCCAAATGAAAATGTATTAATACAGACTCCTGTATACAATATCTTCTTTAACTCAATCATCAATAATGGCGCGAGAGTTTTAGAAAGTCCATTAGTATATGAGAACGGTCAATATAGTATTGATTGGAATGACTTAGAAGATAAGCTAGCTAATCCTCAAACTTCTCTAATGATTTTATGCAATCCTCATAACCCTGTAGGTAAGATTTGGGATAAGGAAACATTAGCTAGAATTGGCGAATTAGCATATAAGCATCATGTGGTAGTTGTATCAGATGAAATTCATTGTGACTTAACTGCTCCTGGTAAAGAATACGTTCCATTTGCTAGCGTATCTGATACATGTAGAAAAGTAGCTATCTGTTGTATTGCTCCAACAAAGGCATTCAATATGGCTGGTTTACAGACTGCAGCTGTTTATGTTCCTGATCCATATTTAAGACATAAGGTTTGGAGAGGTTTAAATACTGATGAAGTAGCTGAAGGAAATGTATTCGCTACAGATGTTGCTGTTGCAGCTTTCACTAAAGGTGATAAATGGCTTGATGAATTAAGAGAGTACCTATGGAAAAATAGAAGAATCGCAAGTGAATTCATTGAGAAAAACTTACCTGAATGCCATTTAGTAGAAGCAGAAGCAACTTACTTATTATGGCTAGACTGTTCAGCTATCATGAAACAAGAACATCTTCAATCTTTCATTAGAAAGGAAACTGGACTATATGTTTCTGAAGGTGAAGAATATGGAATCACAGGAAAGGATTTCTTAAGAATCAACATCGCTTGCCCTAAGGAAAGAATGATGGATGGCTTAAATAGATTAAAGAAAGCCATTGAAGCATATAAAGCATTATAAACTTATTAAGGTGGATATATTATCCACCTTTTTTACTTCACAAAAAAAGTGTTAACCTTTCGATTAACACTATTGCTTGTTTTCAATTTTGCTT
Organism: Erysipelotrichaceae bacterium; assembly: GCA_045599505.1. GTDB lineage: Bacteria > Bacillota_I > Bacilli_A > Erysipelotrichales > Erysipelotrichaceae > UBA1783. Next base: position 8,572 of record JAZRWC010000054.1, read on the forward strand.
AAGAATTGTCTAGTACGCTCATGCTTTGGATTATTGAAGAAATCTTCTGGAGTGCTTTCTTCTAAAATCTTGCCCTTATCCATAAACACAATCTTGTTAGCTACGTTTCTTGCGAAATTCATTTCATGAGTAACGATAGCCATTGTCATACCAGATTCGGCTAATTCTTTGATGCAGTTCAATACTTCCCCAATTAATTCAGGGTCTAAAGCACTAGTTGGTTCATCAAAGAAAATAACTTCAGGATTGTAAGCCATACTTCTTGCGATAGCTACACGCTGTTGCTGACCACCTGATAATTGATCAGGATAGTGATCCTTCCAGCTAGCTAATCCAACCTTTTCTAAGGCTGCTAGAGCAATCTTTTCAGCTTCCTTTTTATCCATCTTTCTAACTGTAGTTAAGCCCTCCATAACATTCTGTAAGGCTGTCTTATTTAAGAATAGATTGAAATTTTGGAATACGAATCCTGTCTTTTTACGAATATCAGAAATTGTTTTTTTACTAACCTTTGCTAGGTCAATATGCTGATTATCAAAAATCATTTCACCGCTATCAGCTTTTTCTAAGAAGTTCATGCATCTTAGTAAAGTTGTCTTACCAGATCCACTAGGTCCTAAAATCGCAATGATATCTCCCTGATTAACAGAAATATTCATACCATTAAGAACCTCTAGATCGCCAAAGGACTTTTTAATATTTCTAATTTCTATCATCAAGCTTTCTTCCTTTCTAACTTCTTTTCACAATAACCTTGTAACCAAGTTAATCCAGTACAGAAAATAAGATAAACAAATGCTGCTTCAACATATAACCAGAAATAGTCATATGTTCTTGAACCGATTCTGTTGGCAGTAGCCATTACTTCTACAATCGCAACTGAATAAGCTAATGATGTATCCTTTACTAAACTTATTAAGCTATTAGATAAAGGTGGGAAAGCAGTCTTTAGAGCTTGTGGTAAAACAATTCTAAAGATGATTTGCCAATAGTTCATACCGATACAATAGCCTGCTTCGAACTGTCCCTGGGGAACTGCTCCAATTGCAGCACGTACTGTTTCTGAACAATATGCACCAATACTTAATGACAATACCAAAGTAGCTGATGGGAATGCTGGAATGATAATACCAATTGAAGGTAAACCAAAATAGACAATCCATAATTGCACAAGTAAAGGAGTACCACGAATAATCCAGACATAGAAGCGGGCAAGATGTCTTAACACTGGGATTTTAGCGGTTTGCACTAAGGCAGTAAACATAGCAATAACCATGCCCAAGACAAATGATACAATTGTCAACGGCATGGTTACTTTTAAGGCTGCCTCAAATAGCTTCGGGAATGATTCCCAAAGGATTTTGATGACTCTAGGGCTCATTAATTAGTCTAATACAGTAATATCGAAACCGAAGTACTTATTACTAATTTCTGTTAATTCCCCGCTTGCTTTTGCTTCAGTTAATGCTGCGTTGATAGCTTCAACTAAAGTTTCATTTCCCTTTAATACTGGGATCTGTGATAAATCCTTACCTTCTGAAGAACATGCTAACTTAGCATTTGCTTCTGGATTAGTCTGTAAATAGTAACCTAAAGCTGTTTCAGCGTTTAAAGTACAGTCTGCTCTACCATTTAATACTTCCTGGATAGAGTCACCCATCTTTTCAACTGGGTCTAATGTTGCACCTAAGCTTTCAGCGAATCTACCCCAAGAAGAAGTGGCTTCATTAGCTGCAACCTTACCCTTAACATCATCAAAGCTCTTGATTTCATCATAATCAGCTCTTACTAAGATACCAGCTGATTCTGCACAATATGCAACTGTGAAATCATACTTTTCTGCTCTTTCATCACTATAAGATACTTCGTTAACGATGATATCGATCTGCTTAGCATCTAAAGCTGCGAATAATGAAGAGAAACCTGCTTCATAATACTGAACTTCTACACCTAAGTGCTTAGCGATGCATGCTGCGATTTCTACATCGTAACCGATTAATTTATCGTTTTCATCATGGAAAGTCTTAGGAGCGTAAGTACCTTCAGTACCAACGATAATATATCCTCTTTCCTTGATAGTTGTTAATAAATCCTTTGTTTCTTCTTCAGGAGTTGTCTTGCTACCGCAAGCTGCTACTGAGAAAATTATTAATAATACTAATAAAACTGATAATATTTTTTTCATATTTGTAAATCCCCTTTCGTTTTTACTTTGAAATTTTAGTCTAATTTACCAAATTATTCAATGATAATGACTGAATTAGTTGAATCAAACCAAATATTATTCTAAATCGAGAAGCATTTTGATATGAGGGATGCCATCCTCTAAAAACTCATCGGATATCTGTTTAAATCCTTGTTTTTCATATAAACTTCTCGCATAACATTGAGCTTCTAGATATACCTTATCGGCATTAAAAGCTTGTTTAGCTATCTTTATCCCTTCCTTAACAAGCTTACTAGCTAAACCTTTTCTTCTAGTAATAGCTAATACTCTACCTAAGGAAACATATTCTCTATTAGGATTTTTATCCATTACTCTTAAATAAGCTTGAATTCCATTTTCATCCTTTAAATATACATGGATTGCTTTTTGATCTAAATCATCACATTCCATATATGGACAATTCTGCTCAACAACAAATACTGCTACTCTCACCTTTAAAATCTCATAAAGTTCATCAAGGCTTAATTCATTAAAACGTTTTACAACAAGTTCCATAAATCCTCCAGTAATATGTTTTATTTATATGATTGATAGCTTCCGCAATCATCATTAACTATTTAGAATATAATTTGAAAATTGTTTGATATCTTCTAATCTTGTATCTAAATCTTCCTTATATTCAATTGATACTAATCCAAGTTTGCCAACACATTCAATCTCTAAATGGCCATAAAAATGTTCAATGCTTCCAATAACCTTTTCAAGTTCTTTCATATTAGGTCCAGTTCTTAACGCTATTGAATATCCCTTTTTACCACTAGGAATCTTTGCGTATGGCTCATGAGTATTACACCAAGGAGTACATCTATCGATAAACACCTTGAATTGACCAGGGACATCTGCCCAATATGATGGAGCTACACATACAACCTTATCTGCCCAGCTAAATTCATTCATCAATACTTCTGTATCATCTGACATCACACATTTAGCAGTATTATGACAGCTTCTACATCCCTTGCATAAAGCTATCTTGTAATCGTCAATACATACTGATTTGACAGTATTGTTTTCAACACTAACATTCTCTTCAACAAGTTTACAGATTCTATTTGTTGCACCAGTTCTTACTGGAGAACAATTAACAATTAAAGTATTCATACTCAACTCCCAATATCCTAAAAAATACTAATTAGTAAATTCTTTATTCAATTATACTATCCTACACTTAAATTATCACCACTATTATTTCTACATATTTTAGTCAGTTTGTGCTAACATTATTCATATACTTAATCGAGGTGAAAATTATGTCAATGCTAGAAAGATACAAGGCAGCTGAAAAAGTAATGCCTTACAACGCAAAAAAGCTAGTTCTAAACATTAACCCTTCTGTTAAATTTGAAGGCGATAATCTTATCGTAAAAGAAGAGTATTTCTATAAAGGTGAGGTTTGCTCAAGAAGCATGGTTAAAAATCTAAAGACTGGAAAGGTAACAAGAAGGCCTTTACCAAAAACTACTTATAGTAACCCTGAATATAATCCAGAAATCAGTAACCCAGTTACTAGTAGTGATGGCAAGTATTCTTTGCACGCTTACAAAAACAATCTAGTTTTAACTAACAACAAGCTAAACAAACAGTACACCTTAACAGAAGATGGAAATGAATTCTATTCTTATGGTGAAGAATATTTCCAAAGAGGATTCCAGGCATATTTAGAAAACAATAAGCCTACCATCTGCAAATTCTCTCCAGATGGCAAGAAAGCTTTAGTAAATGTACTAGTAGCAGAAAATATCGGTAATTTAACTATTACTCAGGTATTTAATAACAAGGATACAAAAACTCCAGCCCGTCCAAAAGATTTCGTTTATCACGAATGGTTCCCATATGAGGAAGACGCATTAGTTTTAGCTAAGCTAGCTGTTGTAGACTGCACTACTAGAAAGCTATTATTCATTGATAAAGAGCCTTTCTATTTTGATGAATTCCCAGGATTCAATGGTTCAACTAAATGGGATGAAGATTCAAATGGTTTTATCTTTATTGAATCTGATAAGTGTTGTCAACAAAGAAAGTTATTCCATGTATCATTAGAAGATTTAAAGGCTAATGAATTAGGTTGTGAAAGAACTGAAACATTCTTCCAGGAAACTAGCCAGCATGGCAGAATTAATAAAGACTTTGGTTATGGTATCACTATCTTAAGGGACAAGAAAACTGCTATTTGGTTAACAGCTAAAGAAGACTTAAATGACTTATACATGTTTGATTTAGTAAAGCATGAATTTGGCAAGAAGATTACAAGTGATGAATACAACGTTTCTTCAATCATCTCAGTAGATGAAGATAACAAAAAGATTTATTTCATGGGATCAAATATGGATAATTTCTCTGATCCATATTTTGGTGGTTTATGTGTTATCAACTTTGATGGAACTGGATTTAAGTTATTAACTACAGAAGATTCACAACATTCCATCACAATGAGCTACGATAACTACTATTATGTGGATACTTATTCTACTATCGATAGCGCTCCAGTAACTATGTTAAGAAGTGTTGATGGCAAAGTTAACGAAGTACTATTAGTAGCTGATATAAAGAAATTATTAAAAGCTGGCTATATTATGCCAAAAAGAACAAAGGTAACATTGGATGATGGAATGACTTTATATGGTTGTATCGTTTTACCTAAAAACTACAATCCAAAGAAAAAATATCCAGTAATCGACTATGTATATGGTGGTCCACAAACAATCAATACACCTAAACAGTTTACTGCCTGGGCACCTATTCCAGGAAGAGAAGCATATGGTGGATTAGAAGGATTTGCCCAATTAGGTTTCATTGGTGTAATTATCGATGGACGTGGAACTCCTCATCGTGGTAAAAAGATGCATGACATCTCATTTAGAAATCTACAGGGGGTAGATGGATTATGTGATCATATTCCATTCTTACAAAATCTTCAAAAAGAATATCCTGGTTTAGATTTAGACCGCGTAGGTATTTGGGGCAATAGTGCTGGCGGATACTCTTCTACTAGAGCATTATTAGTTTACCCAGACTTCTATAAGGTTGCAGTATCAAGTGCTGGTGATCATGATAACTCAATCTACAATGCTCCTTGGGCATTAAGATACCAGAGTGCCTGGGATGATGAAGCTTATCTAGCTCAAGACAGTGCTCAATTAGTCGATAACCTAAAGGGTAAGTTAATGTTAGTACATGGCTTACTAGATGACAATGTTCATCCATCACAGTCATTCAGAATGATTCAATATTTCAATAAAGCTAATAAGGATGTTGATTTATTAGTTTTACCTGATACAGATCATAACTGTCCTGGTAATGTATACTTCATGAGAAGAAGATTTGACTACTTCGTTAGAAATCTAATGGGTGTTGAACCTCCAAAGAATTTCAAATTCTCAGGTCAGAAGTAAAACTAATATAAGCGTAAGACCAAATAGATCTTACGCTTTTCTATTGTTTATTCTACTTTTTATTATCCATATATTCATGAGCTAAAATATCTTTTAGTACTAGCATAGCATCTAATTCACTATAACCATATGTATTTTGTAATTCAATAAACATATGCCTAATTCTACTAGCATAACTAGCTATATCTACTTCCTTTTGGTATCTTTTTAAAACTGGATATTTACCGCTCCAAGCTTTAGTCCAATCTGTTTTAGATTGATTCTCTTCAGTTGTATTCTTAATTATATCTTCGATTTTTTCCATACATTTCACCTTACTAGTATTATCGATACTTATCTACTTTCCTCTTCTGGATAAGTCATATTCCATTGTTTTCTAAACTCACTCATCATATCCATAACGTCTCTAGTGTAGTTTAGGTACATAAAATCACCTAGTCCATTTATAGTTTTTTCCATATCACTTAGTTCATAAGCCAAAGCATCCTTGTTATCACCAATAGAAATTATTTCAGTGCTATTATCCTCTACATATGTAATTTGAGCTTGCCAACCTCTAGGATACTCCATCATTTCAATATAGCCTTTTTCACAAGAAATCATTCCTCTTTTTGGTTGTTTTGAATGCATTGATAGCATAACAGTGGCCATCTGACCTTCTTTATTTTTTAATAGAAGACTAGCTTGTTCATCAACCATTGTAGGAGCAAACTTAACTTGTGATAATAGCTCATTAGGCTTTGAATCAAAGAACCAACGGATGAACGATAAAGCGTATACTCCAATATCTAACATCGCTCCACCAGCTAGGTTGCGATTAAAGAAACGATTGTTCATATCATAATCTTTAAAGCTTCCAAAATTCATAGTAATAAGATTAACTTTTCCTAACTTACCTGTCTCAAGTATTTCTTTTAGTTTTCTATAAATAGGCATATGGAAGATAGTCATGGCTTCGCCAATTATTACGCTCTTTTGATTAGCTAAAGAAATCATCTCTTCTAATTCATTACTATTTAGTGTAATTGATTTTTCTACCAATAGATGTTTACCATTTTCTATGGCCTTTCTCATAAATTCATAATGAGTATTATGAGGTGTAGTCAAATAGATTACATCAACATCAGGATCACTAAACATTTCATCAAAGTCATCATATACCTTTTTAATATTATATTTCTCAGCAAAACTTACTGCTTTAGAATAAGTACGATTACCTACAGCATATATGTTCTTACCATTGTTTTGTAAAGCAACAGCCATCTCATTAGCTATTACTCCAGTCCCTAAAACTGCCCAATTTATCTCTTTGTTCATTTCTTTTACCTCATACAATATTATGACTGATTATCATCAATAAATGAATAAAAAGACATTTGTCATAAACAAACGTCTTTCAAATTTAATGTTTAATTACTTCTTTAAAGCTTCGAAAGCCTGAGTGAAATCCTCAATTAAGTCATCAACATCTTCTAAACCGATTGATAAACGGATTAGATTGTTGTAATGAGATTTAGGGAACATTAATGTTACAACATCCCCTAAGCTTGTAGCTACAGGTGGAATTCTTGTAGCATCACAGAACTTACAGAATTCTTCATAACCGCCCTTTAATCTAACGCCTAACATACCACCGAATCTACCTGGAGTGAACATGCTCTTAGCCAACTGGTGCTGTGGATGAGATTCTAAACCAGGATAGATTACTTCTGCAACTTCTTCTCTAGTTTCAAACCACTTAGCTAATTTCATAGCTGATTCACACTGTCTGTCATTTCTAACATGTAAAGTATGAACACCACGTAAAGCTAACCAAGAATCAAATGGTGAAATATGCTGACCGAAATTATCCATGATATAACGAGCTCTATCAATATCCTTCTTGCTACCAGCGATTACACCACAAAGTGCATCACCATGGCCTACTAAATACTTAGTACCAGAATGAACAACGATATCAACACCGAAATCAAGTGGCTTTAAAACGTTTGGTGATAAGAATGTATTATCAACGATGAACTTACAACCATGTTCATGAGCAATTCTAGCAATTTCAGGAAGGTTAGCTAACTTTAACTGAGGATTAGATTCAACTTCTAAGTAAACTACCTTTGTGTTTTCTCTAAATTCAGCTTCTAACTTCTCTAAATCTAAGATTTCTACACGGCTAGTTTCAACACCCTTTGAAGGAAGTATGTCAGCAAACATGCTTGATGTACACATGAATGTATCATCTGAACAGATAACGTGGTCACCTGCGTTTAAGTTTCCTAATAATGCACAGCTAACTGCTGCCATACCACAAGATACAATTAATGCATCTTCTGAATGTTCTAATGATCTAATCTTTCTAGCTAATTCATCAGTTGTGGGATTAGTTGTACGGCTGTAAATATATAAATTTGGTTCCCAATTTGCACCTCTATCAAGCATTTCATCATATTCTTCAGCAGTCTCATAAGCGAAAGTTGATGTTTCATAAATAGGTGTATTTAACGCATGAGTCTTTGGATCAGGACGTTCACCTGCTCTAACTGCTTGAGTACCAAATCTCATCTTAGTAAAATCAGTATCGTATCTGCTCATATTTTTTCTCCTTAATTCTTTGTTTTTTACAACATTAACATTATAACACATATACTTAATTTTCAGTAATTAATACTGAAACAGTATCGGACTTTTTCTCTTTAAAAATAGAGTCAATAAAACGACAAAAACCTTTATTGACTCTATATAAAATTACTCTAATTTTTAGAATGTAGCTCCGCCATCAACTGCTAAGCTTTGACCAGTAATCTTATCAGCTGCATCGCTTGCTAAGAATAGTACTGCTTCAGCGATATCAATTGGTTCTTGTGGAGTTCCTTGAGGAATCATTGCACCGATATACTTAGCAAATACAGCATCTCTAGCATCCTTGTCTTCACCAGCTAACTTACGTAATGCTGATTCCCACATTTCTGTACGGATAATACCAGGTAAAACAGCGTTAACAGTAATACCTTCTCTTGCGAATTCTCTAGCTAATACACTTGTCATAGCAACTACACCAGCCTTACTTGCAGCATAAGCAGCAGTACGTGGAGCAGCTTCTCTTGCAGCGATAGATGCGATGTTAATGATCTTTCCGCTCTTCTTTTCAGACATATGCTTTAATACAGCATAGCAGCCATATAAAGTTCCCTTTAAATCAGTGTCAATAACCTTATCCCATGCCTCGATTGGTAACTGTAAAACACCACCAGTAGTGCCTACACCTGCGTTATTAACAAGAATATCGATAGAACCGAATTCTTCAACAGCAGCGTTCATTAGATTTTCTAAATCTTCATAAACACATACATCTGTCTTAACAACTAAAGTTCTAACACCATAGCCTTTTAATTCTTCAGCAATTTCATTTGCCTTTTCAACGTTACGGCCAGAAAGAACAACATTTGCACCTTCCTTAGCGAATTGTTCTGCGATGCACTTACCTAAACCAGCAGTAGCACCGGTAACAACTACATTTTTTCCTTCAAACTTTTTCATTTTTTAAATATCCTTTCCTAATTATCTGAATTGTTTTCAGTAAATTACAATCCTATCACAATAAATGGGCATTGTTAATGAAATACTTTGTTAGATTTGCTAAAAGATTCACAATAATACTATTATCTCTGTTTTATGTATTTTGATAATAAATGTTTACGTTATTTACCAGCTTGTTTTTCTTTATTTCTTAACGCTCTTCTTGCAGCTTCTCTTAACACATATACATTTTCTTTTTTAATATGATTATTAGTTTGAGAGATGGCATTCTTCAATAAGAATTCATCATCATAATCATTTATCTTTTCAGCAATGATTAATGGAGCTATTTCTTCAATGTTTCCAAACTGCTCTCCTTTAGTCCAATCGTGACTTTTATTATAAGGGCAAGCATCTTGACAATCATCACAGCCACTTAACCATTGACCTAACATCTCTTCACTTACATCTTCTGTTAATATGCCTTTGTTAGAAGAATTAATAAATGATACACATCTTAATGGATTTAGTGTATATGGAGCAAATAATGCCTTAGTTTTGCAGTTTTTACGGCATAGTCCACATTTTTCAGAACATTTTGGTAAATTGTTGTTATTTTGAATCAATTCAACCTCATCTTCAATTAAATATCCATATAAGTAGTAGTATGAACCCTTTGATGTATAGAAGAAGTTATTTTCTCTTATTACTCCAAGGCCTGCCATCATTGCCGCATATCTTAATGGAGCAATATTATGAGTAGCATAATGAATATTGTTTTCTATAAACCAATTTTCAAAGCCTTCTTTATCTGCCCCAAACTCTCCATTAGGAGCTAAAGCAAACCCTTTTGCATATCTTCCTTGCATTTCTTTTGGATATTTCCATTGTCCATAATAATAAGTACAAACAACTAAAGACTTAGCCCATGGATGCTTTTTTATACCATTAGCTATATCACCATGCTTTGGATAGAAATCAGCTGCCTGTGGTACTCTTTCTATTCTCTCTTGATATCTCTGATCAAATCCTGCCATCTTATCAATAGAGATGATTCCACAATCTTCAAAGCCAAATGATAAAGCAGCATTGTATATTTTATTTGCTAAAGATTCACTCATATTATTCATTTCCTTTTCTTCTAAAGATAATTGTATAAGTTCAAATCAGATTATTAAAGAAATATACCCAAAAAGCACCTGTATTCACAGATGCTTAAAACCATAATTAATATATAAAGAAGTTTTTTAGAAGATAACCTCAATTCTTGTTCCTTTGTCTACTTCACTGTTTAGCACAATTTCAGCATTATGCAATTCAACAATATGCTTTACTAGTGATAATCCTAAACCAGTTCCACCTGTCTCTCTTGAACGGCTCTTATCTACTCTATAGAAACGTTCAAATACTCTCTTTTGATCTTCTTTAGGAATGCCAATACCATTATCTTCAATTACTAATAAAACATGTCCATTCTTTTTAGTTACTACAGCATTAACACTTCCATTGATCTTGTTATATCTAATTGCGTTCTGTAACAAATTATCAACTAATTCAACTATCATTGAACGATCAGCTGAAATCATCTCACTAGTACCTGAGCATTTAACTGAAATATTTCTGCTGTTAGCTACGGGAATTATTAAATGTGTTCTTTCTTTTACTAAATCTAATAAATCAAAGCTTGTTAGATCACCAGCCATCTTATACCTATCATATTCAGATAAGTGAATAATATCGTTGATTAAAGAGATTAATCTTTGACAATTATTTCTAATTTCAGCAGCAAACTCTATTTGTTTTTCTGGTCCAACCATATCATTTTCAATTAGTTCCGCATAGCCAGAAATAGCTGTTATTGGAGTTTTCAATTCATGAGAAACATTAGCAGTAAAATCCTGACGCAGTTTACTAGCTTCAATAATGTTTTCATGCTGCTCTTTAATTCTCTTTACAAATGGTTCTAATTCTTTATATGTATTCTGATCTGAGAAATCATCTATACTTTCAGCAATCTTGTTAATTGGATCTACTATCTGCTTGGTTAATACAGAAGATATAGATAAACAAATAATAATAACGATTAATACTACAATTAAAATAACTGGGATTGTTGTAAAGAATACATTGAAGATACTGCTAGCATTTTTTGCTACACGCAATATAGTTCCATCATTCAATAATAATGCATAATAGAAAGAACGCATATTTAAGGTGTCAGATTTTCTATCTGCCTCACCATAACCCCTTTCAATTGCACTTTTAACCTCTGGTCTATCCAAATGATTTTCAAGTGTGCCAATATCAACATCATTATCAAATAAAACTTCGCCATTTCTTGAAATCCAAGTTACGCGAATATTGTTGTCTTTCAATAATGTTTCAATATCAACGATTTCTTTTAGTTCTATTGAAGAGAAAATCTCCGCTTCAAGTTTAATATCCTTTTTAACCTGCTTTTGATAAATAGAATAATATGCACCTGTTACTGAAAGAAATGTTAGTAAAACGGCAAGACAAGTAATCAATATCATCTTTCGATTTATATTGTTTTTCATTTAGCT
>JAZRWC010000055.1:0-2119 GCA_045599505.1 Erysipelotrichaceae bacterium
TATGTAATAGCATCAGGACAATTATAACCTTCAGTGTATGGATATACAGCAATTACCATTTCACCAGTGAATTCCTTTAATGAGAATTGGTTTACATTACCAACGTTAAATGTAGTTGTATTATCACCAACTGTAACAGATAGCATATAGCCTTGAGCTGCTTCAACTCTGTTCCACTTAACGATATCAGTATCACCATCAACCTCGATATCAGTAACCTTATCTAATACTTTATTATATACGAATACTTCAGATACAGAATCTGCATAGCCTGTAGCCTTAGCAGTAACAACAAACTTAATACCGCCTTCTTGCATTACACAGTTAGCGAAATTATAGTAAGTCTTTGCACCTAAATCATATTCAGTATGTTCATGAGAATCATCACCACAGTCAATAGTTAATACATAATTTTCAGCATTCTTAACTGGAGCGAATACGAATAAATCACCATCAGTGAATGAGTAGTTAGAAACTCTATCAAGCTTATTATTTACATAGTATGCCTCACTAACAACACCGTTAGTAGCAACAGATACCTTATATGTACCAACTAACTTAGTAAAATCATACCTTAATGTTGTTAATTGAGTATTTGTAGAATATTCTTCACCCTCAGGATCAACTACTGTAACTACATAATTGGCATTTACACCTACGGCTGACCAAGTGGCAGCATCACTACTAACAGTAATTAATGGCTTGTTATCCTCCCATACAGCAAATAATGTAGTATTTTCAGATAAAACCTCACCATTATACTTATATGTAAGCTTTGTACCATCGTTAGTATCACTTACCCACCAACCAGCAAATGTAGCGTTAGCCTTTTCTAATACTGGTAAATCATAAAGAGCACCACCGATTGTATTAACCTCATATAATACTTCATCGCCATCAACCATAGTAACAGCGTATTCTACAGTATCAATTGAAATGTTAACGAATCTTGCATATACAGTTGTATTTGCAGTGATTGCTACATTATCGAAATCAAATTTTTCTGTGTAATTAGCATCCTTATACCAACCAACAAATGCCTCTCCATCCTTAACTGGATCAGTAGCTGGTCTAGAAGCATATTTACCGTTAATTACCTTTTGTGAGCTAACTGCGCTTCCATCATTTGTGTTGAATGAAACAGTATATTCAACACGGCCAATAAATGTATAAGTTTTGCCATTGTAACTTAATACAAAATTGTTTCCAGATAATACTGCTTGGAAAGACACATTTTCATTTACGATTAGAGTTAAATTGTTTCCGCTCTTAAAAATGCTACCTGCAAATTCTTGATTGAATGCAGTTAATAAGAACGTATTACCAATGTTTGTGAACTCATACTCGCCATCCTCTGCTGAAAGATAGTATGTCTTGTTTCCCTCCATCAATTCTGTTTGAACTTCTGGAGTCTCAGAAATCACTGGAATGTCTTCTTGTCCACATGCTGTTAAACTTGCAATTGAAGCTGCTGCGGCTAATGCAGTAACAACAAGTGACGAAATCTTCTTCTTTGTCATAAATCCATCTCCTTATCTTCGTCAATTCTTTAATCTAAAGAACTGTATTAGAGTTTTGCTCTTGCTAAAATTATATTCCTATCTTTTGTTGAAAACAACTAATAATTTTGTAATTTAGTTAGTAAAGCGTTTTCATAGCTTTTATTTTTTGTTAATTTTATTAATTTTCACTTTAGTTTCACAATTATAGCTCAGTTTCAAACGTTTAATTTAGACACAAAATCACGAATTGTTGTTTATTATTCATTGCTCTAAACATGCAAAAAACGTATATGTAAGCGTTTGCAGTATAATTAATTTTATGGTAAAAAGATAAGAAAAAAGATGGCTTTTTACACCATCTTTACGCTTTTAATTTTCTTATCTAGCTCACTTTTTGCTAGCATAATTTGTCTCTGACAGCCCATGCATTCAAGCTTAATATCAGCACCAAATCTAATGACCTTCCAGTCATGAGAACCACATACATGAGGCTTTTTAGTAACAACTATATCATTTAATTTAAAGATCATTTTACTCCTCCTATAGTGGATTCTTTTTTATCTTTGCAAATTGACGAGGATATTTACCTGGAGTACTCTTAACATGCTTAATCTTAA
>JAZRWC010000056.1:0-10406 GCA_045599505.1 Erysipelotrichaceae bacterium
AGTCTTAATTCCTCTAACTAAAGTGACGATATTTTCTGCTGAAATTAATTCAGCATTTGTATTTGATTTTTCTACTGCTTCCTTGATTAACTGGTACATACCAACGCTGCAACCATCTGCACTAGGATTATTCTTTGAATAGTCAATGGCGATAGTCTTTGGATTAACTTTGGCAATAACTTCAGCTAGTGTATCAGCGAAAGCCACTGGGAATGGAATAACTTCATCGAATGCTCCATCAATTACATAACCGTTAGCATCAATTGGAGTACATACTACTCTAGCTGTGCGGTCCTTTGTAAAAATTAAAGCAGTCTTTCCAATGAACTCAGTATCACTTAAAATATCAAGTGCTGGTTCTGATTTAGTTGCTGATTCTTGTCCAGCAACAATCCACATATCTGTGTTGTTTTTTTCTAAACTGTTGTAAGCAATCTGTATTTTTTCTCTAATGAATCCCATCTACGTTCTCCCCGAAATTACAATGTCATAATGATAATACAAAACAAAGCCATTTTCAATAATAAAATGCGTCAATTGAAAACTTTTTATGAAATATTTGCACATTTTATGAAAATATTTTCATTTGCTTACATTTTCATCAAAAAAGGCATATATTATATATAAAGAGGTAAATTTTATGAAAGAAATACGTATTCAAAAAGCTATTGAAGCTATGAAACAAGCTGGCTTAGATGCTGTTATCTATGGGCCAAGCGCAAATTTTCAGTACTTATTAGACTGTAATGACTTCTATTTTCAAAGAAGTTGTGACACAAATATCATGGGTTTACATACTGCTTTCAATCAGCCTGAACAATTGTTACAATTAACTAGCGATGGCAAGATTACTATCGTTGTAAATCGTCACAACAAAGACTATTTTGAAAGGAACTATCCTGAGTACACTATCTGCTCTTACATGGATCAATTTGAAGATGCAATCAGCCCATATATCACTGGTAAAAAGATTGGCGTTGGTATCGCTGCTAAAGATTACATCACAGAAATGTTAAAGGCAATCGATGAAGAGATTGAAGTAATTGATGCTGAACTATTACTAAAGGATATCCGCTGCTATAAGGACGCAGATGAAATTGAGGCTTTAAGAAAAATCTGTAAGTTTACAGATGATGCTGTTATGTATGTAGTAAAAAACTTAAAGATGGGCATGACTGAAAGAGAAGCCGAAAACTTGTTAGTAGAATATGGATATAAGAATGGTTGTGAAGACTTATCATTCCCTCCTACTATTGGTTTTAAAACTCAGAACACTATCACTACTCAAATTTACACTTTATATGATCGTAATTGGAAATTACAGCCAAATACAGGTATCGCTTGTGATGTAGGCTTTATGAATGATGGCTATTGTTCTGACTGGGGAAGAACTTTCTATGTTGGTAAAGCTCCAGAAGCTTGTAAGAAAGGATATGAAGCTTTAAATAACGCTATCTTATATATGGTTAAGAATATCGTCCCTTATAAGACAAATATCAACGAGTTATTCCAGATGGTTCAAGATAAGGTTGAAGAAGCAGGATTTGGCGAAAATTTAAGATATAAGGATATCCAGATGTTAGGACATCAGATTGGTATTGATTGCCATGAATTCCCTATGGTAAATAAGGATACAGACTTCATCATCAAGCCAGGTATGACATTTGCGGTAGAACCAAAGATGTGGTTTGAAAATGAAATGTATATGAGAGTTGAAGATATCATCCTAATCACTGAAACAGGTGCTGAAATCTTAACTAACTTCCCTAGAGATTTATTCGAAATCGAAGTTGGCGAATAAACATTATTAATCTTAAATAAAAAAATGCGTTCCAATTGGAGCGCATTTTCATTTGAATAATTACTGCTTATTAACGTGATTTTCCATCCAGTTAGTGATTTCTAATAATCTTCTTAATCTGTGTTCTGGTTTACCGCTTCTAGATAATTCATGGTTTTCACCCTTGAATCCACAAATTCTAGTTTCTACACCCTTCCATTTTAAAGCTGAAAATAACTGTACAGCTTCTGGGAATGGACAACGGTAGTCTTCAGTTGACTGAATGAATAATGTTGGAGTAACAGCGTTTTCAACATACTTTAATGGAGAACGATCCCAGAATAACTTAATAGCGTCTTCATTTAATGGGATACCATTTTCATAAGTTGTATCATATGAGTAATCTGAATAGTAGAAATCAGCTACTCTATTAGAGATTGATCTTTGAGCTGCTGCTGCCTTGAATCTATCAGTATGAGTGATGATCCAGTTAGTCATATATCCACCATAAGATCCACCTGTTACACATAATCTTTCAGGGTCAATCTGTGGATATAATTCTAATGCCTTATCAACAAACTTCATGATATCATCGTAGTCAGTTGCACCATAGTGCTTTAAGTAATCAGAGAATTCATCTCCTCTACCATCTGAACAATGAGGATTACAGAAGATTACAAAGTAACCCTTTGAAGCCCATAACTGCATTTCATGATAGAATACTTCACCATAAGCTGTCTTAGGTCCACCATGGATGTCTAAAATCATTGGATAAGTCTTGTTAGGGTCGAAGTTGATTGGCTTTAATGCCCATCCTCTAATTTCATGTAAATTGAATGTAGAGAACTTTTCTGGCTTAGCAACATACTTATCAGCTAATACTTCTTCGTTTAAGCAAGTTAACTGAGTAACCTTTTCACCTTCAACTGAATAGATTTCCTGTAACTTCATATCCTTTAAAGCGATAATGTATAACTTATCACCGATGAATGCGAAGTCATCAGTTGCACCTTCAAAGTTAGTAACGAATTCTAAGCTTGTTCCATCAAACTTATTTAATACACTTCTTTCATCTACTGTATTTAATACATATAAATCATTACCTACAGTCATATTGTTCTTGCATCTGCCATAGTGACAGTCAGTACCGATACTGTTACCTAACATGTAATCAGTTTCAAATACTAATTCTAAACCGCCATCCTTAACTAAGTAGAATGACTGGCTTGAGATACAAGTTCTAGGGTTACCTACTGCATGTAACTTGCCGTTAACCATAACGATCTTACGTAAGAACATATCTTCATTCTTGTATAAGCATGTTAATTCATTAGTAGTAACATCATACTTGTAGATTGAAGACCACATCTTCTTCATAGATTCATAGTCATTTGCCATGATGTATAATGTACCATTATCAACTAATACAGATTCAACATCCATTGTTGGAGGTACGATTCTTGTTACAGAGCAATCCTTCTTGCTTACTAAGAATAAGTTGTTTCTATTACCATTAATGAATCCAGCGCCATTGAAGAAGAATGGATATTCATTTAATACTAAATAATCCTTATCCTTTTCTACCTGATCATGGAAAGCTTTCTTAGCTTCATCAGATGAGCAATAGTAATCAGGACAATCCATAGTTACTGTAGCTTCAACTACGTAGTAGTCATCATTTAAGCTTCTGATAGAACCTACTGCTAAAGGTAATGTAAGACACTTCTTTAACTCACCATCTAAAACGTAGATATTGCTTTCGATAAAAGAAGTTTCACTACCCTTTAAGATTAAAATCTTACCATCAACTAATGCATATCTGACCCTCTTATCTTCTAAAAGAACAGTATCTTCCTTAGTTACTGGATCAAAACAATGCAATCTCTGAGTGTAGTCATTGTTTTGAGTGTCTGCTAAAGTATCGATGAATAATAACTTATCATTATATGAATTTAAAGCTGATAAGTAACGATACTGTAACATTAAGTCAAGTTCAATTGGTTTCATATATATCTTCTCCTTCTTATTTATTAGCCATCTGTAAAATCTGTAGAGTTAACTCTACCATCTTTTCGCCATCTTCCTTACACCAGAACTCGTGTACACCATGGAAGTTCTGTCCACCTGTACCCAAGTTTGGACATAAGATACCATGCCATGTTAAGGCAGCACCATCAGTGCCTCCTCTAATAGCTACTGTCTTATAGTTCATATTTAAGCTTTCCATTGCCTTCTTAACTAATTCGATTGGTTCCATATGACCTTCAAATTTTTCTTTCATATTGCGATAGCTGTCCTTTAAAACAACATCAACGCAATTGTAGCCATACTTTTCATTCATTAGTTTAGCGGCATCTGTAAATTGCTTCTTTTGAGCTTCTAATTTTTCTAAATCATGGTTTCTTAAAATATATTCAGCCTTTGCACTTAAACATTCACCCTGTAATGTTAATAAGTGGTTGAAGCCTTCATAACCTTCAGTCTTTTCTGGAACCATATCTGAATCTAGTAAAGAGTTGAATTCATAAGCTAGCTTTAAGGCATTGATCATCTTATCCTTTGCACTTCCTGGATGAACTGATACACCAGTGAATGTAACATCACTGCTTGCAGCGTTGAAGTTTTCATATTCAACTTCATTTGGATCAGCGCCATCTAAAGTATAAGCGAAATCAACTTTGAAATTGTCATAATCAAAGTTTTCTGTACCTCTACCAACTTCTTCATCAGGTGTAAAGGCAATTCTAACTGGTCCATGCTTGATTTCTGGATTCTTAATTAATGTTTCAGCTACTTCCATAATAGCAGCAACACCAGCCTTATCATCAGCGCCTAATAATGTAGTTCCATCAGTAACAACTAATGTCTTACCAACATAGTTAGTTAAGAATGGGAATCTAGCTACTGTAGTAGATAAATTAGGATTTAATTCGATATCTTTACCATCATAATTTTCGATTATTCTATATTTGATATCCTTACCACTAGCTGCTTCACTAGTATCCATGTGTGCTAATAAACCGATAGTAAGCATACTGGGATCACCATCAATAAACGCGTAAACATTACCATATTGGTCAAGCTTAACATCCTGTACACCAATTCTGATTAATTCATCCATTAGATGAGCAGCTAATAGTAGCTGATTACTAGTAGATGGAGCTGTTTCAGAATAAGAATCAGATGTTGTTTCATAGCTGACATAGTCTAAAAACTTATCAATTAACATACTTCAAAATCTCCTTACCTATATATTCTAATACTATTTATTTAAATCAGTTAAAATAATTCCCTGGTATCTTGGTGAAGTTCTCTCTAATTCATAACATTCACCATCTAAGTTCGGATAATCCTTTAAGAATTCCTGAATTAATCTGATATCTTCGTCATCTAAATCGAAGTTTAATGTAGCAAGATTGCTCTTAACATGCTTAGAGTTTCTTGTACCTACCATTACTGCCCCAACTGATTTCTGTCTTAAAATATATTGAGTAGCAACATTGGCAATCTTAACACCATGCTTATCAGCGATAGCTTTTAATAATACTAATAGTTTCTGTAAACCATCCCAAGTTAGTGTATCTTCAATAACCTGCATATACTTAACCTGTGATCTTGTTTCTGGAGCTAAGTATTCCTTACCCATATATCTTTCATCTAAGAAACCACCAGATAATGTTCCATAAGCGAATGTATGGATACCATGCTCTGCACTATAATCTAATAATGTCTTTTCAGGACGACGGTCAAAGAATGAGTATTGGGCCTGGTTTGAGCATACTTCAATACCAGCATCAACCATCATCTTTAATCTTTCAGTATCCATATTACACATACCGATATTTCTGATCTTACCTTTCTTCTGTAAATCTACCAAGTTAAAGGCAGTTTCCATCATACCATCGACATTGAAATCCCACCAATGGAACTGAACTAAATCTAATGCATCTCTATGCATTCTTTCTAATGATCTATCAACGATTCTTTCGCAATATTCATAATCAATTGTAGGTAAGATGGCCTTATCAGGTACAAACTTTGTATGAACCTGGATGTCTTCATGGCGATAGTTTCCATCTCTCTTCAACTCATTAACGAATTCACCAATGATCTCTTCTACACCTGTGTAAATATCTGCACAATCAAATGTAGTAAATCCCTGCTGTACTAACTGATGGAATCCATCAATAGCGTCTCTAACATCTAGCTTGCCTTGAAGACAATGCTCTGCTGATAATTGCCAGCATCCATTAATTACTCGATTAAATGTGTAACCGTTTTTAAACTGCGCTTTATGTTCCATTTGAAAGACCTCCTTATTTATCTTGTTCTAATGGTACTACTGTACATTCTGCATGAGACTGTACTCTTTTTCTAATTCTTGAAATCTTAAATCTCGCTCCACAGTTTGGATCAGGACAAGCGATAATCGCATCTGTAGTCATCCAATCATTTTTATCAGTAATTCTTTGTTTAGCTGGTAAAAGTGGAAGTAAAGCTGCTAATGAATACATTGAAAAGCTGTTTTTCTCAGGGAAAACCAAATTTTCACCTTCAACTAAAAAATAGTCACCAACAGTATGAGAGCATACCATAGGTTTTTCACTACCCAAAACTTCAACCTTTAAATCATATAATTCAAATGTATCATCCATATTTATTTTCTCCTTAAAAAAATCCTGTCCAAAAAGCTATTCGCCTCAAGGACAGGACTATAATTTTCCTGCGGTACCACCTTGTTTGGTATTATAAATACCCACTTAGTAAGTGTTAACACTTTTGGTTTATAACGTAACCTCACGTCTAGACTACTATTAGTTCACCTAGCCCTCTTAGGCCCACTTGCTAACGCGTATTCGCCTACTTTCCACCATTAATAAGCTCTCTATAGATCGTTTATTAGCATACTTTCCTTATCATCGGTTTAAGATAATATATTGATTAGTTGTATTCTACTCTTGCGTATTTTTATTGTCAATTATTGAGCTCTAATTTATTCAAACTCACAATAATTATATAAGATGCTGGCTAGAATCTTTACACCATTAATGTAGTCTTCCTTGCTGATCCATTCCATTTCATTAGAATCCTTCTCTGGCAAAATGCAGCTTGGTCCAATACCTACGCAATTACTATTTCCATATAAGATTGGTAATCTAATATCGCTACCGCCATGATATTGATGAATAAATTCATTGATACCAGTTACAGATGAGATATTATTTTCAATTAACTTAACAAATGGATGTTCATTCTCAATTATAGCTGGACTAGCTCTAAATACACCCTTTTGTAATTCTACATAGCTAGGATCAATGTTTTCTTCATTGCATAACTTAACTAAAACTCTATCAACCTCATTAACAACATCATCGATTGTTAATGGCTTGTAGAATCTTATTCTTAACTTAATATTGGTATTTAAGGCAATTCCACCATTACCATAATTTGAATTGATACTACCTACATTTAATACGTATGAAGGTAAGCCCTTAAAGCTACCAAAATCGAATAAATACTTCCTTCTATTTTCTTGATTTAGCTTTTCTAAAGCGCAGATGATCTTACTAGCTATAACATTTGAGTTAATACCAGTAGCTAAATCATCATGCATCTCTCCTAGTTTTCCCTTAACATTGATAGATAAATCAATTACTCCTAAAGAGATATTTTTGATTTCACCAAAGCCATGGCCTGTTTCAGCTGGATGTAAATAGATTGAATTTACTCCTGTATATCCTCTCATTAGTGCACTTAATGTTCCATAAGCTCCTCCATGCTTTCCTAAGATAGACATAACAGTTAAATCGTAAGGAAGCTTTTTAACGTTCTTACAAACGTATTTAGCAGCATATAGCATCATTGCGATACCACCCTTATCATCGCTACTTCCTAATCCATAAATCTTATCGCCATCTTGATATGCTAAGTATGGATTATCAAATCTACCAAAGTAGTCTTCTGCTTCTGTATCGATATGACCAAATAACATGAGTGAATCTACTTCACCACTACCTTTTTTAACACCAACAACATTATAGGCGTTTTCATCATATTCAATATCTGGCTGACAATAGTCTGGCAAATCTACACTTCTAGGATCAATACCCTTAAAGCTTGTCACTTCAAAACCTAAATCCTTTAATTGTTTTTCAACTAAAACTTGTGCATCAGTTGACTTACCATCAGCTGAGCACAAAGAAATCATCTCTAATAGACCATCTACTATTTCATCTTTATTATCTTCAATATCTTTTAAAATTTTACTTAGCATAAATCTATTCCCTATCTATTTTTCTTAATAATTATGACATATGATTTCACTTTAGTACACTAAATTAATCTTAACAAACATCTTTGAAGTTTTTAGATTGTTATTTTCTCAATATAGGTCTATAATCCATTTATTAAATTATTTTTATTTACAAGCAAAGGAGAAATATCATGCTAAGCTCAAGAAGAGAAAAATGCCTTAAGGCTATCAATGAAGCTGGATTAGATGGTGTATTATACGCACTTGGTCCTAACTTCCAGTACTTATCAGAATCTCACAGTTGTTTATGGCAGCGTAACGCTATGAACACAAACGCTCCTATTTCAGGTGCATCAATCATGCCAGAAGCTTTAGTTTATGTAAGCAAGGATGGCAAATCAACAATATTAACAATCCCTAAGCATAAGGATACAATGAACAACTTAATCAATGAAGTAGTAGTTAGCTACTATGATCAGTTCGAAGATGAATTAACTCATATCGTTGATGGTAAAAAAATCGGTATCTCTAGAGAATGCGACAGCTGGATCAAGAACACTTTACAGGTAGTTGATCCTGAAATCGAAACTGTAGATGCAGATTTATTATTAGAAGACATTAGAAGAATCAAGGATGAAGCTGAAATCGCTAAGATGAGAAAGTTAGCTAAGTTTACTGATGATGCTGTTATGTATGTTTGTAAGCATTTAAAACCAGGTATGACAATGTTCGAAGCTGAAAGAATGATCGTTAACTATGGTTTATTAAATGGTATGCAGGACTTATCATTCTCACCAACTTGTGGTTTCAAGACTAGAAATACTGAAAATGCTCAGAATATCGAACCATTCGAAAATGAAAGAGTTTTAGTTGAAGGAACTATGATCGCTTTCGATATCGGTTACATGGATCAGGGTTACTGCTCTGACTGGGGAAGAACTGTTTACTATGGTAAGGCTCCTGAAAATGTAAAGAACGGTTATGCAGCTTTAGAAGCAGCTCAAGAATATATGATCAGCAAAATCGTTCCAGGTGTAACTAGATTCGGTGATTTATATGGTTACATTTGTGATAAGGCTGAAGAATTAGGTTTCTACCAGAACTTACGTTTCAAGAGAGAAGATAGAGGTGGCAATGGTCACCATATCGGTACTGAAACTCATGAAATGCCTTGGATGAGAGCTACATCTGATTTAATCTTACAGCCAGGTATGATCTTCTGTTCTGAACCAAAGATGTTCTTCAAGAATGAAGGATATATGAGAGTTGAAGATATGATCTTAGTTACTGAAACAGGTGCTGAATCATTAACTAAGTTCCCTAGAGATTTATTCGAAATCGATTTCTCAAAGAATTTATAAAATTTCAAATAAAAGGCCTTATCGCTACTAATCTAGTGATAAGGCTTTTCTTTTATTTCATATTATTTTTCTTAGCCTGGCTTCTGGCTTGATTTGCACTATCAGTTCTTCTGTTTCTTTCCTTTTTACTGCTAGAGAAACCAAACTTACCTAACTTTTTACCAATAGCGAAATACTCACCATGACAATATCCCATTAACTTCGCTTTTGATAAATCTAATTTATTATCTTTATCAATACAATTATCAGATACGCTTACTGAAACTACTTCTGCCACAAACATATCGTGACTTCCTAATTCTAAAACCTGCTTAACTTTGCATTCTAAGGCGATTGGACACTCATCAATTGTGACTGCCTTAACTTCTTTAGAAGGTACTGCTGTAGCTTTATAAGCTCCTGATAAAGAAAACTTATCTACCTTTCTACCAGAATAAATACCAACATAATCTGTATATAAAGCTTGAGATTCACTAGGTAAATTTACAACAAACTCACCAGTTTTAGAAATAATCTCATGAGTATATCTTCTCTTTCTAATTGATACTGAAATCATTACTGGATCAGAACAGACAGTACCTGCCCAAGCAGCCGTCATAACGTTGCTCTTGCCATTTTCATCAGTACAACTAATCAATACTATAGGTGTGGGGTTCAACAAATTTGAAGCTCTCCAATTTACTCTACTCATCTTTTTACCTCCTAAAGCATTAATATTATATACTATTTACCAAAAATAAAGATACACCCTTGAAAGAATGTATCTTTAATAATCTTATAATACTACTGCCTTATTTAACTTAACTAATGTTTGAATATATGCATCAACATATTCAACATCGTATACGCCAATTTCTTGAGCAATTTCATAAGCGATTTCATTTACTGAACGCTTACCATCTAAGTAGTTCATAATGCTGCCAGTTAGCATGAAGCTGTCTAACTGCTTTGAATACTTATTCATTAATTCTTCAACAACTACTTTAGCTTCTGGGCTTAAGTATGCATAATC
>JAZRWC010000057.1:0-26706 GCA_045599505.1 Erysipelotrichaceae bacterium
TTTAATGACTTTAATAAAGTTGTGGATAATTATAAACCATATGAAATTTCTACACTAAACAATCTTTCTGCAACAATTAAATCTAAAGTTACATTAACATACTTCCCATTATTACCATTAGATAAGATGGTTGATGAACTAGTTAGATTATCTAAAAACAATAAACTTATCTTATGTGTAAATAAGATGCAGGAAGACTTACTAAAAGACAATTTTGATATGTCTAAGCTAAATCTTTATGATTACGCTGAAATTCAAAACTTAGATTTAGTAGAAGGATTTAACTATGAACAATTTATAATTCTTACAGCTAAAGAATTATTTGGAGTTAAATCAACTAAATCAAGATTTGATAGTAAATTTAAAGAAGCGATAGTATTAGATAGTTACCAGGATCTAAAGATAAATGATTATGTCGTTCATAATACTTATGGTGTAGGTAAATATGAAGGAATTATCACTAAAGAAATCCAAGGAAGACATCGTGATTATCTTCAAATTAGATATAAAGATGATGACATGTTACTTGTACCATTAGAGCAGTTTAAACTTGTTAGAAAGTTTGTGGCTGCTGAAGGCGTTGGTATTAGATTAAATAAACTTGGTAGCAATAGCTGGAATAAAACTAAAGAGAAGATTCAAAATGAAGTTAACGATATAGCAGAAAGATTAATAAAGCTATATTCAGAAAGAGAAGAGAATATTGGTTATGCCTTCAGTAAGGATGATGAATATTCTGAAAAGTTTGAAAAGAACTTCCCTTACCAGTTAACAAGTGACCAACAAAAAGCTATAGCTGAAGTTAAATATGATATGGAACAACCTAGACCAATGGATAGACTATTATGTGGAGATGTTGGTTTTGGTAAAACAGAAGTTGCGATGGTAGCTGCTTTTAAAGCTATTAAAGATTGTAAGCAGGTTGCTTATTTATGTCCTACAACAATTTTATCAATGCAGCACTATAATTCATTTGTTGAAAGATTCAAGGGGTTCCCAGTAAAGATAAGAATGTTGAATCGTTATGTTTTAGAATCACAAGTGAAACAAACATTAAATGAGCTACAAAGAGGTGAGGTAGATATCGTTATTGGAACTCATCGTTTGTTGAGCAATGATGTTCATTTTGAGGATTTGGGTTTATTGATCATCGATGAAGAACAGCGTTTTGGTGTTCAGGCTAAAGAAAAGATTAAGGAACTAAAAAAGAGCATAGACGTATTATCACTAAGTGCAACTCCTATTCCTAGAACACTTCAGATGTCATTAATTGGAGTAATGTCTTTATCACAGTTAGAGACAGCTCCTAAAAATAGAATGCCAGTACAGACATATGTAGTTGAGAAAAATAACTTACTTGTCAAGGAAGTAATTCAAAGAGAATTATCAAGAAATGGTCAGGTATTCTATCTTCACAATAATGTTGATGACATTTATGATGTCGCTAGAAAGATACATGCGATGGTACCTAACGCTAATGTTGGTGTAGGTCATGGCAAGATGAATAGAGAAGAAATCGAAGATGTCATGTACCGCTTCGTAATGGGTGAATACGATGTATTAGTATGTACAACTATCATCGAAACAGGAATTGATATTCCTAATGCCAATACCATTATTATCGAAAACGCCGAAAACTTTGGCTTATCACAGTTATATCAGATTAGAGGTAGAGTTGGAAGAAGCGATAAAGTTGCGTACGCATATCTAATGTATCGCAATAGTAAACAATTATCTGAAGTGGCTACTAAACGTTTACAAGCTATAAAGGATTTTACGGAATTAGGCTCAGGTTATAAGATTGCGATGAGAGATTTAACTATTCGTGGTGCAGGTGATTTGTTGGGTGAAAGACAGGCAGGATTTATCAATACAGTAGGTATGAATCTATATATTGATATGCTAAATGCCGCTATCAATTCACGTAAGGGTATATCTCAAGAAATAGTAGAAGTTAAAAACAAAGTTAATGAAATCGATGGATACATTCCTGAAAAATTCGTTAATGAAGATTATGAGAAGCTTACTATTTATCATAAACTAGCAGAAATAAACAGTTTAGATGAGATATTAAGCTACTATGATCAATTAGCTGATTATTATGGTAAGTTACCAGCAACTATCGAAGGATTATTTGACAAAAAGAAGATGGAATTAATGTTGAATAATGAAAAAATCGAGAAATATGAAGAATTCGACAAGGAAAATAGAATTACCTTATCAAAGAGTTTCTCTGATGAAGTTGATGGAGTTAAATTGTTTGAACAAATCGGTAAGATTTCAGCTGAAATAAAATTAAGATATACTCAAGGAAGAATTATTCTTCATTTTGATAAGAAGAAAAATTATTTAAAGAGAGTTTATAAATGCTTGGAGGTAATTAACAAGTTATGAGATTAGATAAGTGGTTAAAGGTTTCAAGAATTTTAAAAAGAAGAACTGTTTCTAAAGAACTGGCTGCTAATGACAGAGTATTAGTAAATGGCAAGATAGCCAAACCAGCTAAGGAAGTATTTATTAATGATGTCATTGAGGTTATCTATGGTGAAAGAGTACTAAAAGTACGTGTTCTTGATGTAAGAGAAATTGTTAAGAAGGCTGATGCAGATGGCCTTTATGAGGTAATTGAGGAGTATAGATTAGAACCTAAGCAAGTTAGTGAGGATTTGAACTAGCTATTCAATTATGATAGAATGTTATCACTGAACAGCGGTGCAGTATTCTAGTCATGCTGTCGCTTCCTAAGAGAGACCTAAAAAGCTCTTAAATGGCATATCTGTGAAACTTCTGGTGTTTGCTGCTTACGCCCAGTTTGGAGTGGATGCTGGAAGAAGGTGTAATTTATTGCACCTGCGGATTTAGGGAAATCCTTAACGGCATAAGGATGCCACCCTACTTTCGTGGAGACCTGTTGCTGTGCTTTCATGACACCAAGTCTTTAAGTACGGAACTGTTGACTAAACCTGCAATGTGGTGCTACTCGAACTTCGTTTCGTAACGCTATGTGCAGTGTAGCCTGCCTTGAGTGGATATGGGGGATTGTATTAGTGCATGTATTCTTACGGCGGTAAGAATGGATGTTCATGAAACCAACTCTGCAAAAGAGGATAAGAAGTGACAAATTGTTGTGGAAATCACCTAGACTGTCTGTTCTGGAGTAACAGTTGGATTGCAGTGCGGACTAAGTGGCAATCGGGTACTATAATTGGCAACATTATAGCGAAGGACTTAAAGGGGAACCGCCATAACGGTAACGTTTGGTGATCTTTGGGGAAATCCAACCCGTACCTAAGCCGTAAGATTGACTTCTGTTGCGACCCTGTTCAGTATTTTTGTTTGGAGAAAATATGAAAAAGAATAACGATAAAAATGAAGGTGTTCCCTGGTCGATAAAAGTATTCATTATCGCCTTAACATTATCAGCAGTATTAAGCTACTTATCAACAATATTGTTGAAAGGAGCTGGTGCTATCTTAGCCATTATCATACTACTATTGATTATTGGTCTAGGTATTTTCTTTGATATGATTGGTGTAGCCGTTACCGCAGCTGATATCCAACCTTTCCATTCTATGGCTGCGCATAAAGAAAAAGGAGCCAAAGAAGCAATTCAGTTAATAAATAGAGCTAATGAGTTTAGTTCTATATTCAATGATGTAGTTGGTGATATTTGTGGTATTATTTCTGGTACTACAGCGACAATCATCGTCTTACATCTACAGAATAATTTCAATACAACATCTGTCATTGTCTCAATTTTAGTTACAGCTTTAATCTCAGCATTAACTATCGGAGGTAAGGCACTTGGTAAGGAATTCGCCTTAAAGAATAGTACTAAGGTTGTCCATTTGGCAGCTTTAGGTATGAATTTCTTACACATTAATCTTAAAAAGAAAAAATAGGGATTCTCAAAAGAGAATCTTTTTCTATAGATTTTATATACTAAACAAAGTACAATTAATTAAATGGATGTAGTTAAATGAAATATTAATGGAGGAAAAAGAAGTGAAAAAAATCATTTTACTATTTATAGTGTTTTCCATTATCTTAATAACGCCAATATGTAGCGAGGAAAAGGAAAGAGCTAGTTATATTTCACAATCAATTGGTAATTATTTATTTGAATCAGAAGAATACGATAATGACGCAAATTATTATATAGGAGGTCCGATATTCTTTTGGATTAAAACGGATGAAGGCTATTTGCCAGAAAAAGGTAAAATATTATATCCTGTTTATTCGGAAGCTAAACAATTACTATTTACTTATTTAGTATGCGGAGATAGTGGAAAAATAAGTACAATGTTTAACGAAATGTTATTTGAAAGAATGAGTAATAAAATAAAATTTGCCATAGTTAAAGATAATGACTTGTATCGAATAATAAACGAAAGTGATAATGAATTTATTGAGTCGGAAGAGTTTAGTCAAATTAACTATCAATATGAATATGAATTAATACAAGTAGTGTCAAATTTAGTTAACAATGTAAATTTAGGAAATCAGGAAATAAGTCAAGTAATGCCGAACGCCTGTTGGGCAGCATGCATGGCTTGGATGATAAATAAGTATACCGGAACAAATTTAACAACAAATAATGTACTAAGTACCTTACATGAATCAGGATATAATACAAAGACAGCTGCACAAGTTACTAGTTACTTATTAACTTATTATGATATATATGCCTATTCGTCTACATCTGTTTCCTCAGCTTGTTCAACAATTAGAAATAATTTATATAATGGGAAAGGATATATATTTGGGTGGAAACTGATGATAACAGATTCTAATGGAAATAACAGCACTCCAAAACATATGACAGTATGTTATGGCTATGAATATGATGGTAATAAATATAAATACAGGATTATGGATCCAGGTGCAATTAATGGAGAAATAGCTAATTCATATGTGGTGGAAACATCTAGCGCTTCATCAATGCCAATTAATTGGAATGTGTTTGTTAATAATTCAAGTAGTTATACTCTTGTTTCTTGCCCTTTAGAGTGTACAATTGTTTATAATAGATATGAACCATACAGAAATAGATAGATTTAAGAATACTTTTCTATTGATTATTATTTATTTCTTGATTGTAATCACGATGTTTAAATTTAATTATGATAGAGGGTATCAATATCGTGAAATAACAAAGCGGTTAGCAAAAGCAGTAATAGAGAAATATGGTTATGATGAAAACAATCGATATGAAATAGGAAGATGCTACATTTTAAAGACCTCTGATGTATTTTTTGGCTATTATCCAATTATTAAGATTGAAATATTGATAAATGGGAATACTGTTGGGTGGGCATTGGTTGAATCAGTTCATATCAATTGGAACGACGATAATCCATTCCCCTTAAATGAGTATGGTATGTTTGAAATAAGAACAGACGAATTTAATTATAAGTATATGCATAGTTTAGTTAGGCTTAATGATAGAATTTTGTTTTTAAAAGATGATCCGAAAAATCCTTTATATCTACCTACAGATCCCGGTTTAATTGAGAAAACAATATTTAAAGAAGAATTAGATAAATTGATAAAGGAAATACAATAAATGGTGTAGTAACGATACTGGGGTAAGCCAAGTTTTTAGGATTAATTTTAGTGTCGAACAAATTTAAAGCAGACCTTATAAAAATTTCTTAGTCAGATACGAAAATTTAAATCGAGTAGGAGAGACCTATATTTAGTTCCTCCTACTCGATTCTTTTGATTAGTCCAATGTTATAACATCATTATTTTAATGAAATGGATTATAAAATCTAGATCCATTTGAGAATGTGATATAAATAGATAGAGCAAATAGGATAACTCCACCTATGATAACAGCGATATCGTTTTTATTAATGCGACGCTGCATGTACCATGTTCTCTTTTTCTTTTTACCAAAACAACGTAGTTGCATTGAGTTGGAAATGATTTCGATTCTATTTAATGAAGTAAGTATTAATGGTAGTAGAATACTTACTGAATTTGTTAATCGTTTTATAAAGGATGAATCCTTACCTAATTCAACACCACGTGCCTGTTGGGCTTGAGATATATCATGGAAGTCTCTTTGAACATCTGGGATGTATCTTAGAGCTAACGATACTGAATAAGCAGCAGTGTATGGAACTCCTAGTGAATTTAATGAAGATGCAAATTCACTTGGATTTGTTGTTGAAATAAATAAGATTGCAATTGGTAAGGCGATAAAATATTTTAGAGCTATATTCAATTGATAGAATAACTGTTCTAAAGTCATATCATACTTACCAGCAATATGGAACAATACTGTTCTTGAGTTATATAGCGTTGGTCCATGTTCTGGATCAAATAAGAAAATAAATAAGGCATTCATGATTAAGAATACTGCTAAAAAGCCAATCATAAATGAGCATTCCTTAAGTTTAATCCTACTGATTTTAAAAGCAACTAAACTAATAACTAAAAGCCCTAATAAAACTCTTGTATCAAAAGTGATAATTGAGGCAAAAGAGAATAGTAAGAAGATAACCAACTTAGTTGTTCCAGTTAATCTATGAACGAAACTTTCTCTAGGTAGATAATTTAAGAATGTACTAGCCATTGTGTCTTACCTCCCTATCATGATTAATAAAACAATCGACAAACTGGATTGGATCTTCAATGTTACACATCTTAGCTAAATTGAATAAGCTTGTCTCCTTTAAGTCTGCTTTTTCAACGATCTTTTTATTGCATAGTACAGCACTTGGAGTAGTATCCATAATCGCTTGACCATTACAGAAGGCGATAGCTCTATCTGTATATTCCAACATTAAGTGCATATCATGAGTGATCATAATAACAGTGATTCCCTGCTTATTAATTTCTTTTAAGAATTCCATGATTTCAGTATAATGTTTGAAATCCTGACCGGCAGTAGGTTCATCTAAAATGATAACTTCAGGACCCATTACAAGTAATGCTGCGATAGTAACACGCTTTTTCTGACCGAAGCTTAAAGCGTTAATTGGCCAATTTCTAAATTCATAAAGACCACAAACCTTTAAAATTGAGTAAACCTTCTCTTTGATTTCTTCTTCGGTCATTCCTGTCTTCTGTAAGCCTAAAGCCACTTCATCAAAAATCATAGTCTTAGAAATCATCTGATTAGGGTTCTGCATACAATAACCGATATGCTTAGCTCTCTGTCTTATTGTATCTTTAGAAATATCTCTACCATTAAATAAGATTTCTCCAGTATGATTGTTTTCAAATCCACATACTACCTTAGCGAATGTTGATTTACCAGCACCATTTTGCCCAACAATGGAAATCATTTCGCCCTTTTTAATTTGTAGGTTAATTCCATGTAGTATTTCTGTCTTTTTATCATAACCGAAGTGTAAATCTTTAACTTCTAAAATAACGTCATTATTATTTATAACTGTTGATTTATCGGCATTATTAAACCAATTATTAACTGATTGAATGTTAGAATCATTTAATGATAATGAATCGATATGTTCTGGATTAATATCTTCAGAAATACCAACCCCAGCATACTTCAATGAAGTTAAATATAACGGTTCTCTTATACCATTTTCAGTTAATAGATTAGTTGATAATAAATCGTTTGGAGTTTTATCAGCAACAATCTTTCCATCAACCATTAAGATAATTCTATCAACATGACGCCATAATACGTCCTCTAATCTATGTTCGATAATAACAACAGTAGTATCTGTTTCCTTTTGAATTCTATCAATTAGCTCGATAGCTGATTTACCAGTAGCTGGGTCAAGATTAGCTAAAGGTTCATCGAATAATAGAATCTTTACATCATCAACCATAACACCGGCTAAAGAAACTCTTTGTTTCTGCCCACCAGATAGTTCATGAGGAGCTTTTTCTAAATGCCTATCAATACCTACAGTGGCAGCTACCTGTCTAGTAATATCATGCATTTCTTTCTGCTTAACACAATCGTTTTCTAAAGCGAAAGAAATATCTTCTCCTACAGTTAACCCAATAAATTGTCCATCAGGATCCTGTAATACAGTTCCAACGTGATTTGATAATTCGAAAATACTAGTCTTGCTAGCATCAACACCATCAACTGTTAATGAACCATCCACCTTACCTTCATAAGAGAATGGAATTAGTCCATTTATACAGTTACCTAAAGTACTCTTGCCACTTCCAGAAGGGCCACAGATTAAAATCTTCTCTCCAGGATAGATATCTAAATTGATATCATAAAGAGTAGGTTTTTTCTGAGCTGAATATTGGAAGGTATAATTTTTAAATGAAATTATTGGATTTGCCATAATAAACGCCCTCTACCTATTAAGTATACACTAAAAAAAGACAAAATAAAAAAGCTCATCATAACGATGAGCTCAATTCTGAATGTTAATTATTCCTTATCTAAAGAACCCTGCTTAGCAATTGTCTTAGAGTAAGCTAAAGCTAATAAACCACCAACTACAGCTGTTGTAACTGCGTTTGCGATACCAGCAACTAAACCCTGAACAAATACTAAATTAGCTGGTTCAGCATAGATAACGATATCTAATACTGGAGCAACAACACCCCAGGTAACTACATGAGTAACAGCAGAAATTAATACGAATGTAACGATTTCCTTCTTGCCGAACTGACCCTTAGCTAAACCGATTTTGCCACCTAATAAGCCCATTAGACAACCAGCGAATGCAGAAGCGATAACCCAGCTCCACCATACGCCCCAACCAGCAGTAGCGTCAATTAATGCGTGACCAACAAAGCCGATTAATAAACCAGCAACTGGTCCATATAATACTGAAAATAAACCTAAAACAGCGTACTGTAATGAAATATTAGTGTTTGGAATGCCTGAAGGAATAGATAACTTTCCTAAAACGAAGAATAATGCAGCACCAATTCCAACAGCTACTACAGTCTTAACAGAATTGTTTTTCATATTTAATCCTCCCTTAATGAATTAATGATGGCTTGCGCCATCCAACAATACCCCATAATTGTAAATAATATACCTACTTATGTCAACGTGAAAGTACACGATAATTTAACAAGTATTAATAGTGATATATATAGGCATATATGCTAATATTTATTTAGATATTTAACTATTAAATAATAATATAAAAGGAGAAAAGAAATGTTTGTTGTACACTCAAATCGTATCGTTACTGAAAGAGAAGTTGTTAGTGGTTTCTTAGTAATTGAAGATGGAAAGTTTGTTAGAATCGCTAAGGAATGTGAAGGATTAACTGCTGATATAGATGTAAAGGATAACAGAATCATCCCAGGTATCATTGATACTCATAATCATGGAACTCATGGTTACAGATTAAGAGAAGGAATTACTGAAGAAGAATTAATCGGTTACTTAAAGGGTTCAGCTTCTAATGGTTTGACTACTGTATTCCCAACATTCGGTTCATTAAATGACTATAAGTCATATAATGTTGTTGCTGATAAAGTAGGCAAGTTTGTTGAAGGTGGAGCACAAGTTGGTGGTATCCATTCTGAAGGTCCATTCGGTGCAAGAGTTGGTGAAAAGGGTGTAAATACTGGATATCCAGCTGTTGATATGGAAGTAGTTAAGAATATGGTTGAAGCAGGCAAGGGCACATTAAAGCTAGTAGCTATCGCTCCAGAAGTTGAAGGTGCACTAGATGCTGTTAAGTATTTTGTTGAACATGGTGTAAATGTTGCAGCTTACCATACAAACGCAAACTTTGCCCAAGCAAATGCTGGTATTGATGCTGGTGTTTCTGTAATGACTCATTTAGGAAATGTTATGACAGGTTTACATCACCGTGATGTTGGTACTTTAGGTGCTGGTTTATTGAGAGATGAGGCTTGGTGTGAAATTATTTGCGATGGTTTACATGTATCATTACCAATGGTTGAAATCATGTTAAAGGTTAAGGATCATAATAAGGTTATGATGATCTCTGATAACGTACAGTATGCTTCATTACCAGTTGGACGCTATAAGGGAATGAACCAGGATCCTACAAGCGATAGAAGAACTATCAGAATCACTGAAGAAGGATATGCATTAAGTGAAACTGGAAGATTATCAGGATCAACATTACCAGTTATCTATGGTATTTCTAACTTGGTTGAAAAGTTACATTTAGATATCGTTGACGTTATGAGAATGGCTTCTACTAACCCAGCTTTTAAATATGAATTGGCTGGTAAGGGCTCTATCAAGGCTGGTAATGATGCTGACTTCGTAGTAATCAGTGATGACTATAAAGTATTACAAACTTACTGCTTAGGTAAGAAAGTATATGATAGGGAAGATGGCGCAGATTTAGTTAACCATGCATTCTTTGATGAATTCTGGATTGGTAAGGAATAATTTCTTAATAATAAGATAAACAAAGGGTTATTACATTTGACAGTAATAACCCTTTTATCATAATTTGATAATTAATTGTATTTTTTAAGGGAAATCTTCCAAGTTATACCAGTACCGATGGCATATGCTTTAGAGAATGATCCCTGGTTGATGGCGATTGCGACACAATCTAATGAATTAATGTACAATAGTGATTCGCCAACGTTAACAGATGAGAATGAACGAGCGTATGTTAATACATTTTTGTATATTGTTCTAGTGTTATTAGAGATAGTTAATTCTACTTTATCACCTAGTGACACACCTAAAGA
Source organism: Erysipelotrichaceae bacterium (assembly GCA_045599505.1). Classification (GTDB taxonomy): domain Bacteria; phylum Bacillota_I; class Bacilli_A; order Erysipelotrichales; family Erysipelotrichaceae; genus UBA1783. The sequence goes on from JAZRWC010000057.1 coordinate 10,651, forward strand.
GTGGAATAAATCTCTACTGATATTTGTCCATAATGAACCATATCTGACATCTAAAACATCAATTACACCACTAATTGTATCTCCATCAATTCTTGGGACAACTACAGGTAATTCCATAACATCTTGAACATCATATAAAGGGCCAACTTCTTCGAAGGTAATTACACCACTAGCTAATCTAGCACCAGTATATGCGTAAACATCACGACCGTGGAATGTATAGCTTGCCCCAGAGTTTGGAAGACGATTGATATTTTCATCAATGATTCTAGCTTGCTTAATACCGATTCTTCTTTTTAAATGAGTTAGTGTTCCATTATCTGGAGTCACTACATATTGTCCATTAACAGTTTCAACAACTAAAGATTTTCTTTCAGAACCTACGCCTGGGTCAACTACTGATACAAAGACAGTTCCTTTAGGCCAATAATTAACTGTTTGAATTAGTCTGTAACTAGCTTCCCAAATATCATATTGTGGAATCTCATGAGTTAAATCATAGATTTTTAAATCGGGATTTACAGAGCTAGCAACACCATACATAGCGCATACTGCACCATCTGCCTTACCGAAATCTGATTGAATAATTAAAGCGTTCATATATTTGACCTCTTACATCTTTTCTAAAATATCATCGATATTGTTCGCTAACTTAATAGCGTTAATTGGATTAGAGAAGTCCTCCTCTTCAACTTCTAATACTAGATTAACTTCTCCACGTGATTCTTCAAGTTTTTTAACATAATTCAAAATATTTTTTAATAATGCCTGGTTAGTTTGGAAATTACTGCCATGAACTCCACCAGTCTGCCATTCGCCGGAACCTATGGCATCAGATAAATGGATTGAAAATCTTGAAGAAGAGAATAAATCCAAAGCAGTTTTAAAGTCATAATCAGCATACTCAAACGATTGTTGAGATATGCATAAATGACATATATCTAATAATGGAAAACAATGATTGTAGTCTAGTTTGCTTACCATATATTTATATACTAAGTAAGCTTCTTTACAGCTTACATCTTTATAACCATTTTCTACATATATAGTAATATCATTTTCCATTAGCTTACTACATAGTTTATCAACTAATGGATTATCCATAACCTCGCTTAAAGGATTATCTGCATGAGTAACTAATATTGCCTTAGTTTTTTTACATAAATCTATTACCTTATCAAAGTATTCAGTTTCACATTCTTTAGCTACTTGAATAATATCGCTTCTATTTAGTGGATAATGAACGGTTCTGATAGTCTTAGTTAATGTGTTATATAATTCAAAATGATCATTATCATTACCATACAAATGAATTTCATAGCTATCAACTTTATTAAAGTTGTTTTTAATATCTATCTGATTTTTCTCCAGTGCAATTTTAAAAGCTTTATGCATATTACTACCTCATAAAATAGAAAAAGAACTCATATGAGTTCTAGTCGTCTAGTGAAGGAAGAACGTAAATTTGTTCGTTGTCCTTAGTAATTAAATACTTACCTCTAGCGACAGAGCTTATATAGTTCTTATCTGTTAATTTCTCTTTTTGCGCAATTAAAAGCTCTTTTTCAGCTTCTAATTCAGCTAATTCTTTCTTTGATTCATTTAGTGATGAAGTCAATGAGATTGTAGTTTTAACTTCCTTGTTGATTTGAGTAAAGAAGAATATACACATACCAATCATAATTAAACAACTAATAAATGAACCTATCTTTTTTAAAGGTGACCCCTTTTTGTTATTCTTTTTATTAACTTGTGTCATATTTACCCCTTATAAATAAACTAGGTAATTACTATTATAAATAAACTGACGTAAAAAGCAAGATTATTGAGTAATGGAAAGCTGTCTTCTAACTTCCATTAATGTAAAACCTAACAAGTTCGTTCCTTGCCATTTATCCATATGATAAATTCTAGTATCGTCATCATTTAAGCCAATACCCCATACTTTATCCATTTTATGAGTCATAGCGATGACAGTTGTTCCAGTTGATAATAGTTGCTGCTTTAAATCTTCATTTTGAGAGAATTTACACATTAAGCCAGTATATAAGATTAGTTGTCTTGATGCAGACCAAACCTTATCAGATCCTTTATTGATTTTTCTGCTTAGTGAGATGATTTCTGATACATCATCAGTTGCCATAATCTTTTCAGCATAATATGTGTCATTGAATAATAAAGCCTTACGATAATTGATGTATTGTTCAACAGATGAGAATCTTCTGTTTTCAGCATAGAAAATGCTAGGATAGCTATTTGATAAATAACCATTTGTATTTTGTGGTTTATAGAAACCAATAATTTTCATAGAAATAACCTCCAATTTATTAGTTAAGAAAGAACCATATTAATGGTTCTGAAAGAAAAATTAAATAAATAAACTGAAAATGTTAGCAGCTCCATAACAAGTAACAGTCATAATTATACCAGCCATAATCAAACCTAAAAGAATTGAAACCATTGCCTTTTTATAATCAAACTGTAAAATAGTAGCCACAATTGAACCACTCCATGCTCCAGTTCCTGGTAATGGAATACCTACAAACATTGTTAAGGCGAAGAAACCATACTTTTCAACTGCTGCGCTCTTTCTTTTTAATTTCTCTGTATAGTTAGTTACAAGCTTACCTAAAAGCTTCGTTGTCTTAAGCCAATCTAAAACTTTCATACCGAATAATAATAAGAATGGTACTGGTAACATATTAGCTACAATACAGATTGGTAAAGCCTTTGTCCAAGGAATATTGATAGCTGCCGCATATATAATTGCCCCTCTTTCTTCAATTACTGGAATTAAGGAAATCATAGCTAGGGCAAATTCATAACCTAATGAACTAAAAAATGAAAATATTGTCTCAATCATAATGATTTGTCTCCTAATAGTAATAGAATAAATCTATTTCCTTGTTAATTTTACCATATGTTTACTTATTTATTCATTATCAGAGACAATAATTACTCATTAATATGATAGTGAGATTGTATAATATATATAAGGATAGGTGATTTTAATGAAAATATTCCATTTATCAGATTTGCATATAGGTAAATCAATGAATTATAGCTTAAAGAATATTCAGATAGATATACTTAACAAGATAATAGAAAAGGTAAAAGAGCATAATCCTGATGTCGTATTAATTTCAGGAGACATTTATGATAAAGCAGTTCCATCAAGTGAAGCTTTTGATGTTTTTGACGATTTTTTAGTTAAGTACAATAAGGTGAATCCAGATATTCCTATGCTTATAATCGCAGGAAATCATGATGATGCATCTAGACTAAATTATGGAAGTGAATTTTTCTCTAATCATCAAATCTATATTGAAACATTACCACCTTCTAGCCAAGAAGCCCATATCAAAAAGGTTACTTTAACTGATAAATATGGTGATGTAAATTTCTATTTACTACCTTTTACAAGAACAAGCATGGTTAGAAATTGGAATGAAGATGTAAATAGTTATAATGATGCGATTAAGTATTTAATTGAAAGAGAATATATCGATTATTCTAGTAGAAATGTATTATTGTCTCATCAGTTTTATATAAATGGATCTCAAACACCAGAACGTTCAGCCTCAGAAATCAACTATCTTAGCGTTGGCGGAATCGATAGTGTTGATGTAAATATTATTAAAGACTTTGACTATGTTGCCTTAGGCCATATTCATAAAAGCCAAATGGTATTAGCAGATCATATCAGATATAGTGGAACACCTATAAAATATTCACTAAGTGAGGTTGATCAAACAAAAGGTATTCAAGTGGTTGAGTTAAATCAAAAGGGAGAAAAAAATAATTATTCATTTATTGAGTTAGAAACTGTTCCAGCTATTAGAAAGATTAGAGGTTCATTAAAAGAATTATTAGCTTTAGCTAATGATGAAAATAAGGATGATTATTTGTTCATTCAATTAACAGATAGTGAAGGATATAATCCGTTAGAACAGCTAAGAGAAAAGTATAGCCATATTATTGAAGTAGTAAACATCAATAATAATATTAAAGATAATTTGGAACTATTATCAGAAAACGAGAGAGAATTAGACCCTACTAGCGCTTTTGAAGAATTTTATAAACAGATTAAATCAGAAGATATTTCTAAAAAATCTAGCGAGCTATTTGCGGATATTCTTTTAGAAGTGACATCCAACCAAGGAGAGTAATTATGAAACCTATATATATCAAAATGAAAGCCTTTGGTAGCTATGTAGATGAAACTATCAGCTTTGAAAAGGTAAATAAAGGATTATTTTTAATCACTGGAGATACTGGCTCTGGTAAGACTACAATATTTGACGCTATTACATATGCCTTATATGGAAAAACTAGTGGTAGTATGCGTAATGAAAAGATGATGCATAGCCAATATGTTAAGCCATATGATATTACGAGTGTGGAATATTGTTTTAGTTATGGAGAAAACACATATACTGTAAAAAGAATCGCAGGTGGAGATGATTACACCCTAAACAAAAAGACAGGAGAATATACTTTAAAGAAGACTCCTAGAACAGAGAAGGTAGAACTAATATATCAAGATGGTACTAGTTATACAGGTAAGGATGTAAATGAACAGATTGAATCAATCATTAAACTTAATCCAAGTCAATTCAAGCAAGTGGTTATGCTTGCTCAAGGTGAGTTTACTGAACTACTAAAAGCATCAAGCATTGATAGACAAAAGATATTCACTAAAATATTTGATACTACTATCTATGATGGTATTGAACGCAATTCTAAACAGAGATATGAAGATGCATCTAGTAAATTAGATGAGAATAAGTCTGATATTTCTAAAAACATAGATAAGATTAAGCCAATTGAAGAAAGCAAATATTATGAATCATGGCAACAAAATGGTAGATTCTCAGAGAGTGATAAAGAATCATTAATAGAACTAATTAATAATATTAATGATGAGTTAAGTGAAAGAATCAGTCAAATTGATAATCAAATAGCTACAAATAGAGTTGCGAAAGAAGGATTTGTAGCTAAACTATCTTATGCTAATCAGATTAATGAAAAGATTGATAACTTATCAATTAAAAATGAGCAATTAGTAAAACTAAATGAAAACGATGGATACATTAATGGACTAGTTGAAACAAACAAGCTAGCTAGAAAAGCTAACTCGCTTTTAACTGACTTCAACTTGTATCAAAACACTTTATCTGAAATTGAAGAAAACAAAAAAAAGATTTCAGAATTACAAGAATTAATTAATAAAGCTACTGAAGCATTAGCAAACTTCACTAGCCAAAAAGAGAAAATGGAATCAACTTATGAAAGTGATTTAACTAAGTTGAATAATGAAATGGCTCAAATTAATAATAGCTTAGCAGATTATGAAGTATATGATAGCTTAGTAAAAAAGATCGAAGACTTAATGAAAGACCAAAGGATAGCTAAGAAAACTAGTGAAGATATTACTAAAAAATTGGAATCAATTACTAAAAAATTGGAGAAGTTAAATAAAGATCAGAAAGAATTAGAAAGCTTATTAGTTAATAGTGAAGTAATTGAGTTAAGAATAAAAACAAATAAAACATTATTAGATAGACTAGAAAGCTTATCAAAAAAGGTTAAGGATTATGCTTTAGCATTAAAGAATATTGATGAAATAAATACTGATATTGAACAGGCTATCAAAGTTAATGATGAAGCTAAACAAATCTATGATGAGTATTATCATAAGTATATTGATAACCAGGTAGATGCAATCAGAAAAACATTAATAATAGGTCAACCTTGTCCAGTATGTGGGAATATCCATACTTCAAATATTAATTTAAACAATAGTTATAGAGAAGTATCTAAGGAAGTATTAGAAGAGTATAAACAAGAATATGAAAGAGCTAATTCATCATTACAAGATTTGTACAATGAATTATCAAATTATAAGAATAGCTCTCAACTATTATTAAATGATATTCAGTATAACAAAGATATTAAATATGAGGGTGAACTAGTTCAATTTGATGAATTATTAAATAATAAGAGAGAAGAAATTGTTGGAATAATTCAATCAGATGAAAAGACACTAATATCCAACAAAGAAAATGAGAAGATTTTTAATGAAAATAGTAAAACAATCGATTCTTTAACAAAAGATCAAAATGATGAAATGGTTAATAAGACTAATAATGACAAGGAATTGTTATCATTAGAAATCAATATCAAAAACACAAATGATAACTTAGCAAACGTCAAATCAAAGTTAGTCTTTGAGTCTTTATTTGTGGCAAAATCTCAAATTGAATTATTAGAAAATAAGAAAACTGATTTAAAAAATGATTATCAAAAGATAGTAAACAATTATCAGAAATGTACAGAAGAGATGGTTAAGTTGACAACTTTATTATCTGACCAGCAAGACAAAAAATCTGATTTAGCTAATAAGGCAAGTAAACAACTTGAAGAACTTAATAATCAATTATCTAAAAATGGTTTCACTTCTATTGCTCATTTCAAAGATTGTTTATTAGATGAACAAAAGATTGAAAGTTACGAAAATACTATTAAATCACATAATAATACAAAGTTAGAACTGACTATTGAGATATCTACTCTAATGAAGGAAGCAAGTGGTAAAGAAAAGATAGATATAATTGAAATAGAGAATAACATTAATGAGATTGATAATTCTAATAAACAATTAGAATTAATCAAGGATAGTAACACTGGAATCTTAGCTGTTAATACTTCTGCATATAAAAATATTGTTAAGCTTTATGATAATAGAGATTCGCTTATTGAAGATTATCAGACTATTAAGGATTTATATGAAGTTATTAATGGTACTGTCTCTAAAAAGCATCTTTCATTTAAGACTTATATTTTAAGAAAATATTTTATTAAGATGCTAAATTTAGCTAATAAGAGACTAATAGATTTATCAAACAATCAGTTCTATTTGAAGTGTAAGGACTTTGATGATTTATCCACTAGAGGTAGTGTAGGTTTAGATATCGATGTGATTAACATGATTACTAATGGAAAAACTGATGCTAAATCTCTATCTGGTGGGGAATCATTTATAGCTGCCTTATCAATGGCATTAGGTATGGCTGATTTAATTCAATTATCTAATGGTTCAGTAAGAATTGATACGATGTTTATTGATGAAGGATTTGGATCATTAAGTGATGAGATTAGAGATAAAGCTGTTAATGTATTAACAGAATTATCAGATGATAATAGATTAATAGGTATTATTTCTCATGTAACCGAATTGAAACATCAAGTTGATACTAAATTAATTATCGAAAAGGATGATAAGGGATCTCACCATCGATGGGAATACTAAGCTTGTTTGAATATATATTGATATACAATGATAATGTATTACATGATGAGGGAACCAAACTAAAAACAAGAAGTATGAAGATACTTGGAAGAAATTTAAAAAGATTCTTGATTTACAGCGTTATCAAAGAAATAGTTGTCTAAAAGGCTTGTTTGTATATTTGGTGTTAATGAATATAGTGAAACTATTGGAACGAATAATTTTTAACACTCTTAACAAATCGTAGATAACATATGTAATATTAATTATTCCAGCTTGATTAACATTTGAACTTGTTTGGAACACATCACAAAAAGTTTAAAAGGATGCAATGAAGAAATATATAGATGAAGATGATGCATTACAAAAGTGTATAGAAGAAGATGAAGAGATTGAAAGTAGAGAGAGTAAACAATGAAAGTTTACTCTCTCTATTCTTTATAAATCTAGTGCATTATCAGTTAATAATTCATACGCTTGAGCATATTTTGCTCTAGTCTTTTCGATGATATCTTTTGGAGCAGTATAGTTTGAGTCAGGATTAGCCTTCAACCAATCACGTAAGAATTGTTTATCAAAAGATGGCTGTGACTTACCAGGTGTATAACCTTCTAACGGCCAAAATCTTGAAGAATCTGGAGTTAGAATTTCATCAGCTAAAACAATCTCCCCATTTTCATCAATACCGAATTCTAGTTTTGTATCAGCGATGATGATTCCTTTTGTTAAGGCGTAATCAGCGCATTTCTTATAAATTGCGATAGTGTAGTCTTTTATCTGATTAGCGTATTGTTCGCCTTTTTCAGGATAGATGTTCTTCAAGATTTCAACACATCTTTCAAAAGAGATATTTTCGTCATGATCACCGATATCAGCTTTAGTACTTGGAGTAAATATCGGCTCAGGTAACTTATCTGACTCAATTAATCCTTCAGGTAGTTTAATTCCGCAAACAGTACAATTTTGTTTGTATGATGCCCATCCACTTCCGGTAATATATCCTCTAACGATACATTCAATTGGTAACATTTCCAACTTCATGCATAACATTGATCTATCCTTAAAAGAATCATTTCTAAAGAACTCTGGCATATCGTTGATATTAGTTGAAATCATATGATTTCTAACTATATCACTAGTATAATCAAACCAGAATTTGCTGATTTGAGTTAGGATAACACCCTTTTTATCAACTTTAGAATTTAGAATATGGTCAAAAGCAGAAATTCTATCTGAAGCCACAATAATCAAATTGTCCTCATTGTCATATAGTTCTCTTACTTTTCCTTCTTTAATTGGCTTAAATGTTTTCATAATAATTCCTCTAGACAATAGTATATATCCAAAATGAACATAATTCTATTGGATTAATATTAACCGTTAAGATTATCTATTTGCATTTGATGTATAATATAAGTAGTAGAGGATTTTATTATGTATGATGTAATAATAATTGGTGCAGGCGTTGTTGGAAGCGCAACTGCGTATTTTTTGTCGCAATATAATATTAATCTAGCCATGCTTGAAGCAGATAATGATGTTAGTAATGGTACTAGTAAAGCTAATAGCGCAATTATGCATGCTGGATATGATCCATTGCCTGGAAGCTTAATGGCTAAATATAATGTTGAAGGATCAAAGATGGCTAAAGATTTATGTAATAAGCTTGATGTTCCATATAAAAATGATGGTTCATTAGTATTAGGTTTTTCAAAAGAAGATTCAGAGACTTTAAAAGGTCTTTTTAATCGCGGTGTAGCTAATGGGGTTGAAGGATTAGAATTACTAGACTATCAACAAACAAAACAATTAGAACCAAATATTTCAGACGATGTTGTAGGCTCACTATTTGCTCCTACAAGCGCTATTGTATCTCCTTGGGAATTAACATTAGCGCTAGCTGAGACTGCAGTTAAAAATGGAACAGATCTTTACTTAAACAACAAGGTAACTTCTATCTCTAAAGAAGAAGATATTTTTACTGTGACAACTAATAAATCAGAATATAAATGTAAATATATAATCAATGCAGCAGGAGTATATGCTGATAAGGTTCATGAGTTAATTGGTAAGAAGGAATTTACTATTACTCCTACTAGAGGACAATACTACTTGCTAGATAAATCAGAGGGAAAGAGTGTAAATCATACTATTTTCCAATGTCCTTCAAAAACTGGCAAGGGAATATTGGTAGCTCCTACTGTTCATGGTAATTTGATTGTTGGACCAGACTCAGAAAATTTAAATGATAATGACTTATCAACAACTATGGAAGGATTAGCTTTTGTTAGAAAACAGGCAGTAAAATCTATTCCATCTATCAACTTTAGAGAAAATATCAGAAACTTTGCGGGAAATAGAGCGAGAAGTGATAGAGGAGATTTCATAATTGAAGAAAGTAAGTCCGTAAGTAATTTCTATAACTTAGCAGGTATGGCTTCACCAGCACTAACTAGTGCTATAGCTATTGGATATCATGTTATCGATTGGTTAAATACTAAGGAATCTTTTAGTAAAAAGACTAACTATATTGAAACAAGAAAGAGAATCAGATTTAAAGAATTAAATGAAGAACAAAAGAATGAACTAATAAAAATGAATCCCAGTTATGGTAGAGTTATTTGTCGTTGTGAAACTGTCACTGAAGGAGAAATATTAGAGACGTTTAATACTCCAATTCCACCTTGTTCAATTGACGCTGTTAAGCGTAGAGTCAATGCTGGTATGGGAAGGTGTCAAGGTGGCTTCTGCTCAGAAAAAGTGGCAATGATCTTAAAAGAGAAGTTGAACTTATCGTTTGATCAGATTATTCAAGATAAGGAAGGTTCAAATATTCTAATGAATCTAGCTAAGGAAGGAGAGTACTAATTATGTATGATTTAATTATTATTGGTGCTGGTCCTGCTGGATTAGCTAGTGCAGTTGAAGCATATAATCAGGGATTAGAAAAAGTCTTATTGATTGAAAGAGACAAGGAGCTAGGAGGAATATTAAACCAATGTATTCATAATGGTTTTGGTCTTCAACAATTTAAACAAGAACTTACAGGACCTGAATTTGCTGGGAAATTTATTGATAAATTAAAACAAACAAATGTTGAAGTGTTACTAGACACAATGGTTTTAGATTTTGATGAGAATCATAATGTCCATATTTTAAATAGTAATGGCTATAAGTGCCTTCAAGCTAAAGCTATCATTTTAGCTATGGGCTGTAGAGAAAGAACAAGAGGAGCTATCGCTACTCCTGGTTCTAGAGCTGCTGGCGTATTTACAGCTGGAACAGCTCAAAGATATATGAATATGGATGGGTATTGTGTTGGTAAAAAAGTAGTTATCCTAGGTAGTGGTGATATTGGCTTGATTATGGCTAGAAGAATGACACTAGAAGGAGCTAAGGTTTTAGCTTGTATAGAAATAAACCCATTCTCAAGTGGTCTACAAAGAAATATCAAACAATGCCTTGAAGATTTCGATATACCATTATATTTAAGTCATACAATTACAAATATCAGAGGTGATTCAAGAGTTACAGGCGTTACTGTAATGGAAGTAGATGAGAGATTTAATCCAATCGAAGATACTGAGATAAGCTTTGATTGTGATACTGTTCTACTATCTGTTGGTTTAATTCCTGAAAATGAATTGAGTAAATCAGCAGGTGTAGAAATGGATATCAGAACTAAAGCGCCGATAGTTTATGAAAATAACGAGACATCAATTGATGGTGTATTCTGTTGTGGTAATGTTTTACAGGTACATGATTTAGCTGATAATGTTACTTATGAGGCAGCAAAAACTGCTAAAGCAGCTAGCAAGTATGTTTTAAATAATACTAAATTGTCAGGTAACCTAGAAATCAAGGTTAGTAAAGGTATCAGTTATAGTGTTCCTCAAAGAATTCATACTAACTTACTAGATAAAACAGTCGAGGTCAACTTTAGAGTGAACAAAGTATATGGTAAATCAAAGATTTTTGTTAGAAATAGTAAAGATGAAGTGATTTGCCAATACTCAAGAGAATTCATTGTTCCTGGAGAATTACAGAAGATAATAATTCCAGTATCATTAATGAAAAATGAGAACAATTATCTATCAATAAGTGTAGAGGAGGGATAGTTATGGTTAATATGATTTGTATTGGCTGTCCTAGAGGCTGTCATTTATCAGTTGATGAAAATAATGATTACGCTGTAAGTGGAAATAACTGCAATGTAGGGGCAGAGTATGGAAGAAATGAATTAATTAATCCTACTAGAGTATTAACTACTACTATTAAAATCAAGGGAGCTATTCATAATAGCTTACCTGTAAAAACTGACATGCCTATTAAGAAAGGATTATTAATAGAAGCAGCTAAATATCTAAAAAATATTGAAGTGACTTCTCCAGTAAGTAAGGGACAGATTATTGTAGAAAACATCTTGGATTCTGGAAGCAATATTGTTGCTTGTAAGGATATGTAGTCATTTTGATTAGTGATTAATAGCACTAATGGTACAATGAAGATGGTGATAATTATGAAAATGGTAATATTTGGTTGTGGAAATATAGCTAATAGAATAGCTCAAGGTTTTAAGCTTTTAGAAAAAAATCCATTAGTTGGCTTTGGATCAACAGATGTAAAAAGAGCTAAACAATACGTTGAAAAATATGGTGTAGAAATGTTTGGAACTTATGAAGATTTTCTAAATAATCCTGATATTGATGCTGTATATATCGCAACATATAATCCTAGTCATTATGACCTAATCAGACAATGCTTATTGCACAACAAACATGTTATGTGCGAAAAACCAATGTTATCTACTAAAGAAGATGTAGAAGAACTATTCTCTTTAGCTAAGGAAAAAGGATTAATGTTAATGGAGGCTATGAAGCATATTTTATCCCCATTAACTATTAAAACTGAACAAATAATAAACGATGGTATCTTAGGTGATATACGATATATCGAAGCTACTTTTATTAGAAATGAAGGTATTAAAGGTAGAAGTTGGAAATGGGATAAAAAGTATGGTGGAGCCTTAAAGGACATTGGTTCATATTGTGCTTCTATTATGAATTACTTAATGAAATCAGAACCAAAAGTTCTATATAGTAAATCTAATAGAGATGATAAATACAAAGAATCAAGTGCTGAAGTATTAGTTGATTATAATGGAGTAAATGGGCATCTTGTTATATCAAATGAATTTGATGGGGTGTCTCAATTAAAGATATACGGTTCAAAAGGATATTTAACAGCAGATAACTTCTGGAAAGCAGATAAGATTATATTACATACTGATAAAATAGAAGAAATTAAGGTGGAAGTAATCAATGACTTCTATTATGAGATTAAACATTTTATCGAATGTGTAGAATTAGGTAAATATCAGTCCGATATTTTAGATGAACCATTCACAAAGTCAATTTTAGATATTACTTGTGCAATAGATTAAAAACAGTGGACATAATCCACTGTTTTCTACTTTATTAGGCCTTTAGAAAATAAATCATCAAAAATTAATTGATCTACTGGTGAAGAACCTTCTTTATCGCTATATGTAAGCCATTTTATCTCTTCGATTTCATTAGCTGGTTTTAATTCACCGGTAAATTCACTAGTATAACAAGTCATCTGAACTAATACGCCTTCAGTTTTACCATGTGCTTGAGCGCTAAATATGCCATATAGTTTGGCTGTATCTTCAATAATATCTACTGATAGTTCTTCCTTGATTTCTCTTACTAGTGTTTGTAAATCAGATTCATTTCCTTCTCTTTTTCCACCAGGGAAATAAAACTTGTCTTTTCCAAAAGAACGAGATGATAGAACTTTGAAATCTTTAATATATAATAGGGCAATTTTGTCGATCATATGTGTTTTCCTCTTATATATATTATATAGAATTGTTCGATTTTTGTGATAAATGAGATTGTATGATAGAATGAATGTGAAGTTAAAAGGAGACATCTAATGAAGAAGTTATCAGAAGAGAAGGTATTTAGAGACCCAATTCATGGATATGTAAGAGTTGATGAGGAAGTTGTTTGGAGATGTATTCAGACAAGAGAAGTTCAACGTTTAAGAAGGGTTAGACAATTAGGTAGTACCTCTATGGCTTACCATGCAGGTGAGCACTCTCGTTTTGCTCATTCATTAGGTGTATATGAAATAATCAGAAGAATGGTTAATGAAGTTAAGGATCTAAGAGATAGCTTAACTGATTATGAAAAAGTAACTGTTATGCTAGCTGGATTATTACATGATGTTGGTCACGCTCCATTCTCTCATTCATTTGAAACTATCATGAATTGCAAACATGAAGTATATACAGTAAATATTATAGTTAACAAGTCAGAAGTTAATGATTTGTTGAATGAGTATGGCGAAACCTTAGCTAGGGATGTAGCTAGCGTTATTGATGGAACACATACAAATCAGATTTTATGTCAGCTAGTAAGCTCTCAACTAGATGCTGATAGAATGGACTATCTGTTAAGAGATAGCTATTGTACAGGAACTAAGTATGGAGAATTCGATTTGGAAAGAATTCTTAGAACCATGAGAGTGGCTGATGGAAAGGTTGTTGTTAAGGCTAGTGGAACCCATGCAATAGAAGACTATATCATGGCTAGATACTATATGTATTGGCAAGTATATTACCATCCAGTATCAAGAAGTTATGATGCTTTATTAAATAATCTATTTACTAGATTAAAGGATTTATATAATAAGGATAATAGCATTATTAATGATCTTCCAATGTATAAAGCATTATTAACAAAAGAAATGTTGTCTAATGATGAGATGTATTTATTGGATGATTCAACTTGTTTATATAGCTTTAATCTGATGACAACTTTAGATGATAAGATTTTAGCTGATTTAGCTAGAAGAATATTAACAAGAAACTTATTTAAATACTCTAAGATTGAACAATTAGAGTTGATGAAAGAAAAATGCGAAGAGAAAGGCTTTGATAGTAAATACTATTTGTATAAAGACTATCAAGCTCAAAACCCTTATAAGCCATATGACGGTAAATCCCATATTATCTATGTTCTAAAAGAAGATGGATCAATTGGAGAGTTATCCGAGGTTTCAAGAATTGTATCTTCAATTTGTTACAACAGTGATATGCAGGATGAAAAGATCTTTTTCCCTAAGGAAGTGTTATAGTGGTAGAAAATGTTTATCTGGTAGATAGTACAAGCATTAATCCATATCATAATCAGGCTGTTATGGCATATTTATTTGACCATATTCCAGATGATAGTCTGGTTTTCATGTTGTCTAGAAATAATGATAGTGTGGTTATTGGAAAAGATTCTAACGCTTACAAAGAAGTGAATAACTATATGCTTGAAAATGAGCATACTTATATAGTTAGAAGTGAAACAGGAAAAATTATTACCTATAACGATTTAGGTACTATTAACTTTGCATATTTCGTATATTTGAATAATCACAATATCGTTAGTCAAAATGAAGTTATATGGAAGGCGTTAAGACAAGTAAATGCTCCAGTAGTTATGAATGAAAACAGTGAACTACTATTAAATGGGCTAAAAGTTGTTGACAGTACTTACTATATCAATAATGAAAGATGCATTCATTTTGGTAGTATCTATTGGGATTGTGATAAAGGCAAAAGAACAAGATTATTAAAGGACAAGAAAAATGCTTCAAGCATTATTAATCTTACGGATTATGATCCATGCATTACTTACCCGCAAATTAAAAAGAGATTACTTCAAGCATTAGCCGATAAGTATGGTCCTGTATATTTATTGACTATTCCTGAAGATTTAGAAAGATATGTTGAGCATTATCGTTCATTGAAATATATCTATGATACTGATCATAATTATACTATCTCATTATCTGATAACTATGAATTTGGCAAATTACAGATTTATGTTGAGCTATTAAAGAATAAGATTAATAAGGTCGATGTATATTTGGATGAGGATAAACAAGAAGTAAAGGATTTGATAGAAAAAATCTTCACTGGATTAGTAGTAGATGATAACCTCTTCGATAAAAAGTTAAGGATGAATTCCAGTGAGCATGATGGCGATTTTATAAAGCTATATGAATCAATTAAGAGGGATAGCTATAATATCTAAAATCAGCTCTATTAATAGACAAAAATGTTAAAAAGACTCAAAAAATGAAAACGCTTTACAATGAGTTGGAAAAATGAAGAAAAATAGTGTCAAAACTATTGAATTTTCAATAACATATGACTATAATCATATCTACCGAAACATAGGAGATGAAAATAGTGAGTGTTAGAGCAATAGATGTAGCTTTCGAACATTTAACAGACCATAAAGAAGGCTTACCTTTTAAGGAATTATGGGCTGCTGTTAGAGAACAGCTAGGCTATGATGACAAATTAGCAGCAAGAAAGATGTCTCAGTTCTATACTGATTTATCACTTGATGGTAGATTTGTGGACTTAGAAAATAATACATGGAACTTAAAGGTGAACTGTAGATATGATGAAGTAGCTGTTAAAGAGGAAGAATATATCGATTCTGAAGAGCCTGAAGAAGAACAGGAAATCGACTTCGAAGAAGACGTTGAAGAAGTCGAAGAAGACCAAATTGAGTATTAAGATTGTCGTGAAAATGACAATCTTTTTTCGTAGTATGACGGGCATGTCATACATCTAGGGTGAAAGTCCCAATAGGCACCTGTTGCCGGTGAACTAGATAGCGACTCCCAAGTTTTAGATGGTGACATCTAGGAGAGAAGAAGGGATAGCGAAA
>JAZRWC010000058.1:0-2615 GCA_045599505.1 Erysipelotrichaceae bacterium
AATGGCGATTATCACGTAATTTTTTGTTTATATATACTCTTTTAAACAGTTAAGATAATTACAATTGTTTTTAATAATCAACAGGTGTAAATTACCCCACTCAATTTAGGTCAAATAGCATACATCTTAATAAAAAAGTGATAAAATAATTTCAATATTATTTGAATTTAGAAAGGAAAATATATTATGTCAGAATTCATTCCAAACAGTGAGATTACTAGATATTTTTATGAAATTTCTCAAATACCTAGAGGATCTTTAAATGAAGCAGGTATCGCTAAGTATTTAGTAGAATTTGCTCAAAACAATAATCTAGAATACCAAGAACATCCAGTTAACAACGTTGTTATTAAAAAGCCAGCAAGCGCAGGATACGAAGATCATCCAGTAGTAATGTTACAGGCACATATCGATATCGTTCCTGAAAAGACTTTAGAAAGCACACACAACTTTGAAACAGATCCATTAAAGCTAATGGTAGTTGATGGATGGTTAACTGCTGATGGCACTACTCTAGGCGCTGATGATGGTTATGGTGTTTCTTATATGTTAGCTATCTTAGCTGATAAGACATTAAAGCATCCAGCATTAGAATGTGTATTCACAAGAAGTGAAGAAATCGGATTAATCGGTGCTAAAGAAATCGATACTACAAAGTTAAACGCAAAACGTTACATCAACCTTGATGGTGGTGGAGAAATTAAAACTACTGTATCAAGTTCAGGTGGAGAAAGATGCGAAGTAACTAGAGATTACATGATCGTTGAAAACACACTACCTACATACTGCTTAAGTGTTACTGGTTTATTAGGTGGACATTCAGGTGGTATGATCGATAAGGAAAGATTTAGCGCTATCAAGTTGGCTTTCAGAATCTTACGCAACTTATCAAGAGCTGGTGCTACATTAAGAATCGTTGAAGCTACAGGTGGAGCTAAGGAAAACGCAATTGCTAGAAGCTGTGAAGTAGTATTCGCTACTGATTGTGAAAAGGTAGTTGAATTAGTTAACGCTGATATCGAAAACATCAAGAACGAAACTAGCAACGCTGAACCAGAATTATGCATCACATTATCACCTATGGATTTAGTTGAACAAGCAGCTTGTCCAGTATGCTCAAAGAAGATGGTAGAAATGATTGATTTATTACCACAGGGCTTAATCCATCGTGATTTAGTTTTAGGAATCCCAAACGATTCATTAAACTTAGGTATTTTAGAAATCAAGAATGGTACATTATTTATTAGATATGCAATCAGATCACCATACAAGTCATACAAAGATCAGTTAGCTAACCAGATTAGCGATATCGCTGAATTATTCGGTGGCAAGGCTGAAGTTTCTAATGAATATGGTGGATGGTACTACACTAAGGAATCTCCATTAAGAGAAATCTTAAGATCAGTATTAAAGTCACACGGTGTTGATTTAATTGAAAGTGCTACTCATGGTGGATTAGAAACTGGTGTATTCAAGGAAAAGATGCCTGATTTAGATATCATCACTATGGGACCTATCAATGAAGGTGCCCATATTCCTCAGGAAAGAATGAACCTTGAATCATTCGAAAGAGAATTCGGATACTTAAAAGAAGTATTAGAAAACTGCTAATAAAATTTAATATCATAAAGGCAATGAAGAAATAATCATTGCCTTTTCTGTTGAAAAATAAAGGGGCTTTAAAATAATGTGTGTATGTGTAACTCCTTTAAACTTTCGTGTGTATACCGAAATAGCTCATTATTATTCACTAGTTAATTATAAAATGCAGTGATTCTATTATTATTTTGTGCCTTCTATTATAGTCAACCCAATCCTTGACCCAGTCATGGTTCATCGGGGCTCAACCGAAATAATCAGAATACTAATATCCTGTTATCGCATGTCGCGTGTTTTTTGTAGAATATCACTCGAATTATGTAAAGGGTAAATAAACGATCGAATCGCCCTCTACATAATCCTCATGATATTCTTTTGTATCTATGGCGATATACGAAATAACAGAATATTAAATTGTCTGATAAGGATCAGCCCATAATACATTGTAAAAATTAGGATTAACGGACTTTATTGCTAACTAAAAAAGATACATTCTTCGGTATTTCACCATCAAACATATCCTTTTCTTGTTTTTTCTTTACACACGATAATTTAAAGCGCAGTTTTGTCTTACACACACTATTTTAAATTACCTTTATTTTTGTAATGATTTTAAATAGGATTCTTTAATTTCTCTCGCTTTATCAGGGAAATTTGTAATCATAGCGTTAATTCCCATTTTTAAAGCTGTTAACATATCTTCTTGCTTATTGATAGTCCAACAATTAAGTTCTAAGCCATATTTCTTCGCATCATTAACATATTGTTGGTTTATCAAAAAATAGAATATTGGATGTAAAGCCTCTATACCATATTCTTTAGTCTTCTCTGCCATATCGATAATCACATCCATATGTAGGAAACCACATTTAGCTAGAGGTCTTAACTTTTTAACTTTTAGTATTGAATAATGATTGAATGATGAATAAATTACTCTATCGCTCATATCGTACTTCTCTACTAATTCAATTGTCTTCTCCTCAATACCACTATATTCAAATACCCCAGTTTTAAGT
>JAZRWC010000059.1:0-14009 GCA_045599505.1 Erysipelotrichaceae bacterium
TTATACGCCAGTATATATTTCATTTATTGAAGCTTTAAGGTAAAAGAAAAACCAACCATTGCAGGTTGGTTTTTAAGTTGATTAATCTTTGTTAGCTAATAATTCCTTGATTTCAGTTAATAACTTAGCTTCTGCTGATAATTCTGGTTCAGCTGGTTCTTCTTCAACTGGTTCTTCTGGTTTTTCTAACTTAGCCTTAGCTGAGTTGATTGCCTTGATGATTGTGAAGATACATAATGCCATAATTAAGAAATCAACGATATTCTGTAAGAAAATGCCATAGTTAACTGAGATTTCAGTTTCACCCTTAACTACAACCCATGCTAATTCTGATAAATTGGCATCTCCTAATAATAATGAAATTAATGGAGTTAAAACTTCTGATACTAATGAACCAACAATCTTAGAGAATGCACCGCCTACCATAACGCCGACAGCCATATCTACTACATTGCCCTTAACAGCGAATGCTTTGAATTCCTCAAAAAACTTCTTCATAATATTCTCCCTTCGATAATGAAATAATGATAGTACAAAATATGATATAATTCAATTGTGAGGTGACATAAATGCCATTTGAAATTGTTAGAGGAGATATTATTAAAGCTGGAACTGATATAATCGTTAACCCTGCAAATAAAGCGTTGGCTGCAGGTGGGGGAGTATGCGGTTTAATCTTTTCTAATGCTGGATACTACCAATTACAACAAGAGTGTGACAAGTTAAATGGTTGTCCAACAGGTCAAGCTAAATATACTAATGGATTTAATTTGTGTAAGTATATTATTCATGCAGTAGGGCCAATATATAGAGATGGAAGACATAATGAAAGAGAACTACTTGAGAGTGCTTATCTTAACTCATTAAAGTTAGCTAGTAAGCTAGAAGTAGAAAGTATCGCTTTTCCATTAATATCTGCAGGTATATATCATTACCCTAAAAATGAAGCTTTTGAAGTAGCAGTAAATACGATCAGTAATTACGTAAAAGAAAATGAATTATTAGTAAAACTAGTGATCCATGGTAATGATAGCTATGGCGATTTTAATAGTGATATAGATGAGTATATTAGTAGAAAAATGCCAAGGCTTGCAGAAAATAGTAGACCTGAACCTACTAAAAAGCGCAGCTTACTATTATCTGGTTTAGTCGAAAAAGCTAAAAATGTTTTTGTAGAGTCAGAAGCATGTGAAGAATCAATAGATGAAGAATATTCATCAGGTTATTTCTGCGAATCTAGCATACAAGCAGAGCCATTAATGGCGGTTGATTTATGTGAAGGAATTGATGAATATTTGAAGCATATAGATGAGTCATTCTCTGAATCATTATTTAAGATAATTGATTCTAAAGGATTAAGTGATCCAGATGTTTATAAAAGAGCAAACATTGATCGCAAACACTTCTCTAAAATGAGATCTACAGAGTATCGTCCAAGTAAAAATACAGTACTAGCTTTATCAATAGCTTTAAAGCTTACTCTTAGTGAAACAGAATCATTATTACAAAAGGCCGGATTTGCCTTAAGTAATTCTTCAATAAGTGATTTGATTATTCGCTATTATATCGAAAGAGGCAACTACGATATCTATCAGATTAATGCAGATTTATTCAAATACGATCAAAGATGTTTAGGTGTGTAAATGTCGCCTAGCTAGAGACATCTATTATTAAACTGAATGGTAACCTTTTATTGTCGAAGGACAATAGGAGGTTATTTTTTATGAAGGAATTAGCAACAGAAGTAGTAGTGGTATTAGATAAGAGTGGTTCAATGAGCACAATTGCGGATGATACAATTGGCAGCTTTAATCAGATGCTTAAAGATCAAAAGGGTAAAGATGACAAGGCGTATATTACAACAGTATTATTCGATCATTCAATTAGATATTTGCATGATCATATCGATATTGATTACGTTAAGTCAATCACTAATGAAGAGTATTATCCAAGTGGTTCAACAGCTTTATATGACGCAATTGGTTGTGGTATTGAGAAATTGGAAAATATCACAAATACTACAGGAAATAAAAAAGTCGTATTCTTTATTATCACTGATGGTTATGAAAACGCATCTAGAATTTATACTAATAGAGATGTAAGAAGAAAGATTGAGGCTAAAAAGGAAGATGGATGGGAATTTGTTTTCTTAGGTGCTGATATTGAAGTAGATGAAATAGCTAGTGAGATTGGCATTGAAGCTAATAGAAGAGCTAAATTCTCTAGAAGTAAAAAGGGAATTAGAAACACTAACAGAATATTGAATTATATGTTTTCTGCCGCTAGAGAATGTGAAGATAGTATTGAGGAATGTGAGGCTATGTTTGATGCCTGTGTAGCTAGTATTGAAGAAGACTAATTAAAAGTGAAGGATGCTAATAGATGAAGAGGCATCCTTTTAGTTTTGAGGTTATGGTATAATTAGTAAAAATGTGCCTGTAGCTTCAAAGGATAGAGTACCAGATTCCGATTCTGTTTATATGGGTTCGATTCCCATCAGGCATTCCAAAAAATATTTGGCTATAAAATATTCTTTTTATTGATATGAGAAGATATTTTGTAGCCTTTTATTAATGAAAAGAGAAAAAATAGTAAAATTTGATAAAAATACTTGAGAAACAATACTAAGAATAGTAAATTAATAACAATAAAATTTTTTCTGATGTCTTGAGGATAGATATTATCAGAATAAGAGAGGAGACTATATGACAGTGAAAGAAAAAGAAGTGTACGGCTATTTGCCAGATGAAGTACCGTCAACCGGTCGCTTACTACTTTACGCATTACAGCAGGTAATCGTAATGTTCCCTGCAACAATTACTGTTGCATTAATTACAGGTTTCCAGGTTTCTACAACTATTTTTGCCTCAGGTTTAGCAACTCTTTGTTTCATCTTAATTACAGGAAAAAAGATTCCACTATACTATGGATCAAGCTTTGCTTACTTGTCAGCTGTTTCTTCTTTGGCGATGGCAGAGTGTTCTGAAGCTCAATTAGCTTCATGGCAAGCAACAGGCGTATTACCACCAGACATTATCTCTAAAGCTCAGTTTGGTATTATCATGAGTGGTTTTGTCAGTATTGCGGCAGGTTTAATTGTTAGAAAGTTCGGAAAAGATGGCGTTGAAAAATTCTTGCCAGCATCTATTACTGGTTCTGTTTCAATGATTATTGGATTAACACTTTCTCATAATGCATTAGGAGATTTTATTTCAGTAGCTAATAACCCTTTGACAAATAACATTTGGTTAGTAGTTTCATTAGTTACTTTGATCTCAACAATTCTATATTCAAGATATTTAAAAGGCTTATTAGGTCAGTTGCCATTATTACTTGGAGTATTAACAGGTTGTGTTGTTGCTGGATTAGCATATGCTGTATTAGATGTTAATTTATTTAGAAGTGTACCTGCTGCAGCATTAGATGCATCAATCTTCAAGTTAGGTGATGGTAGTATATTTGCTTTACCAGCCTTCACATTGCCTAAGTTCTCAATGTCTGCTTTAATTGGTATTATGCCAATTGCGATTGCAACATTACCTGAATCTACAGCACATATTTATCAGTTAGATATCTATATCAATGATGTAGCTAAAAACAAGGGTAAGAAGAAGTATGATATGGCTGGAGTATTAGATAAGAATTTAATTGGTGATGGATTATGTGATATGGTTTCTGGCTTTGTTGGCGGTCCAGCTGGAACTAACTATGGCGAAAACATTTCAACAATGGCAATCACAAAAGTATTCTCTGTTAGAGTATTAACAGTTGCCTCAGTTATCGCAATGGTAATCTCATGCTTTACACCTTTGATTAAGGTTATTTATGGTATCCCTACAGCAGTTATCGGTGGTATTGAAGTATATTGTTTCGGTGCTATTGCTGCTCAAGGTATTGCGATTTTAATTGATAAGAACGTTTCTATGTTTGATTCAAAGAATATCGCAGTTATCGCTGTTGTATGTATGGTCGGCTTAGGCGGTCAGTATGCATTTGGTGGAACAATTCCTTTCTTTGGATTAAACTTACCTAATATTGCAGCTGCAGCTATTGCTGGTATTATTTTGAATTTCGCTTTATCAATTGGTGAAAAGAAAAAATAGAAAAAAGATTATAAAGGAAACATTAAGGGCTCTAAAATTCTGATTGATGAATATAGAGCCTTTTGTTGTATATTAAACTATAATGGCACATCATTGCCAAAAACGACTCAATTTGAGTCAAAAAATGTATTTCGTTGTTTTACAATAAAAAAGAAATTATGTATAATTTAACTAGAACAAGTGAAAAATGAATGATAATTTTTGATTAAATAGGAGGAACACTTATGACCAGCAGAGGGTTAAAGGATTTACCAGACGTGACGTTACCTGAAATACAACAGAGGGTTAAGCAACTATTAAATAAGAAGGTTGCTATAACTAATCATTTAAGAGGTAGAGATGCGGTTAGTAAAGGGGTAATCACTGCGGTTTATAAGAATTTATTCGTTGTTGAATTTACTAAGAAAGATGACACGTATACCAAGACATTTACATATTCAGATTTAATTTCTGAAGAGATTATTGTTGAGGAAGTTGTAGAATAAATAATTATTAATAATAAGTTGCTTGTTGTATTGCCAAAAAGATTTGAGATATAATTATTAGGCGATGCACCAGTGGCGAAATCGGTAGACGCAAACGTTTCAGAGGCGTTCGGTTAAAACCATACGAGTTCAAGTCTCGTCTGGTGCACCAGTGCAGTTATAATCAGTCGCAATAGACTGATTTTTAGTTGGAGAGTGGCTATGAGTTTATTTGAATTGTTGATGATAGCTGTTGGCCTTTCTATGGATGCCTTTTCAGTTAGTATCTGCAAAGGATTATCTGTAAATAAGGTCCAATTAAAGCATATATTACTATGTGGTATATTCTTTGGAGCTTTCCAGGGATTAATGCCATTAATCGGTTATTTTTTAGGATCTACATTTGCGGAATATGTTCAATCAATTGACCATTGGATCGCATTTGTTCTTCTTGGCTATATTGGCTTTAACATGATTAAGGAATCTAGAGAGGAAGAGGAATTAAATCCTGATTTCTCTTTAAAGACAATGTTTATCTTAGCTATCGCTACAAGCATTGATGCCTTAACAATCGGTGTGTCATTCGCCTTCTTACAGGTAGATATCATCTTTAGTGTTATCGCTATTGGCGTTACAACTTTCTTATTTTCAGCAGTCGGTGTTATTTTAGGCCATACTGTTGGTAACAAGTTAGGAAACAAGGCAGAGGCATTAGGCGGTATAGTGCTTATCTGTCTAGGAATTAAGATTTTATTTGAACATTTATTAGGGTAATTAATTATGGAAAGAATCGCAAAATTTGAAAAAGTATCATTAGAACAATACAAGTTAGATTTAGAAGTTGAAAACGTTGAGGAAGTATATAACTCAATTAGTTTACCAAAGAGAGCTACTGCAGCTAGTGCAGGTTATGATTTTTATCTTCCTTATGATGTAGTATTAAAGCCAAATACTTCAATTAAAGTAAAGACAGGAATCAGATGCAAGATGGATAACAGCTGGGTTTTACAGATTTTCCCTAGAAGCTCTTTAGGATTCAAGTTTAGAGTTCAGTTGGATAATACAGTTGGTATTATCGATGCTGATTACTATAATGCTCAAAATGAAGGCCATATTATTATCAAGATAGCTAATGATGGCTATGAAGGAAAAGATGTTGTATTAAAGGCAGGCAGTGGCTTTGCCCAGGGAATCTTCTTACAGTATGGTATTACTGTAGATGATGATGTTGAAACTGAAAGAACTGGTGGCTTTGGTTCAACTGATAAAAAATAACAACTAATCGTGATGAAAATCACGATTTTTTAGTTGCTATAGGAGTTATTGTCAATAAGTTTAAGAGCGCAATGATAGTTGACCTTCAATCAATCGATTGTAGGATAAATAGTTGTTAAAACGCCTTAAAATAGTGTTACAGCTTACTATTAATGAACTATAGTAGCGAAAGATGTGAAATTAGTTTATATATTGGTTTATAATAAAAATGATGAGGTGATCTTTATGATACTAACAATAGATGTAGGAAATACTAATATTTCTTGTGGTGTATTTAGGGGAGATGAATTAATCTCTAAGTTTAGATTTATTACTGATCAGTTAAGAACAAGCGATGAACTTGCATTGCAGATTCACTCTATTCTAGAAGTTAGAGACATTTTGGAAAGTGAAGTTACTGATGTAGTTTTATCAAGCGTTGTTCCAAATTTAAATACTGATTTAGTATTAGCTATTAAGACATTATTTAATGTTGAACCATTAATGATTAATAGTAAAACATATACTGGATTAGAAATCTGTATCGCTGATCCAAATAGCTGTGGGGCTGACTTAATCGTCGATGCTTTAGCTGGTTATGAAAAGTATAAGGGTGAATGCATTGTGGTTGATTTTGGTACAGCCACAAAGTTCTTATATGTCAATGATAAATGCCAGTTCCATTATGGTATTATCGCTCCTGGATTAGAAATTTACGCTAATTCATTATGGCAGAAGACAGCTCAATTACCTGCAGTTCAATTAGTAAAGCCTGACTCTATTTTAACTAATGATACTGTAAGTTGTATGCAAGCCGGTATCATGTATGGTTATATTGGATTAACAGAGGGTATTATTAATCAGATTAAAAAGGAAATTGGTAGAGACATTCCTATTTTAGCTACTGGTGGATTAGGAAGATATATCGTTCCAGAAACAAACTTAATTAGTGAATATGATCCTGATTTAGCTTATAAGGGAATGAAGCTAATCTGGGAAAGAAATAATAAGGAGAAGTAAAAGTTATGAAAATCGCAATTGGTAATGATCATGCTGCAACAGATATGAAATTTGAAATTATGAATTACTTAATCAGCAAAGGACATGAAGTAGTTAATGTCGGTACTGATGGACACGAAAGCTATGACTATCCTGTAGCAGGTAAAGCAGTAGGGGAAGCCGTAGCTAAAAAGGAAGTTGATTGTGGTGTAGCAATCTGTGGTACTGGTATCGGTATTTCATTAGCTTGCAATAAGGTTAAAGGTGTTAGAGCTGCTTGTGTTTCTGAACCAGTAAGTGCTCGTTTAACAAAGCAACATAATAACGCTAACGTTATTTGTTTTGGAGCTAGAATTGTTGGTATTGAAGAGGCAAAGGCCATCGTTGATGCTTGGTTGGATGCTGAATTTGAAGGTGGCAGACATCAAAGAAGAGTAGACATGGTTATGGCTATTGAAAATGAATAATTTGACAAATAAAGCTTAAATATTCTCAAAAAGAAAAGAAAAAAATAATAAAAAATGATGTTAAAATAGTATTGTGGTTTTATAAATAGAAATCACAATACTATTTTGTTAATAAAATAAAAATATTTTCAAAAAAAGTATTGACTTGTCATTTGACTGATTGGTATAATAAACAAGCATTAAGAAATGGTCCGTTGGAGAAGAGGCTTAACTCACATGCCTTTCACGCATGCACTCACGGGTTCGAATCCCGTACGGGCTACCATTTGATAGTAAACCTCGAGTAATCGAGGTTTTTTCTTTCTCAAGACGAAAAGCGAAAAGAAAACTTCTTTCTTAACTATACTTCTATATAGTTGGAAAGAAGTTTTTTATCTATATCGATGTAAATAGTCTTGTATTCCTTCATGATTACTTTGCCAAGTTTACTATCTGGAATCTTTTTAAGATTCTTGATTAATGTATAGTTGACAGGTATTGATGAAGAATCACGCAACTTAGAATGATATGCTGCTAACATAGCGCATAGTCTGATTTCATCTTCAGTAGGGTTATCGCTGTTTATAACTAAATGTGATCCACTTGAATCTTTGACATGGAACCAATAGTCATATCTAGAAGCCTTTTTGAAAGTGATGAAATCATTTTGAATATTGTTTTTACCGATTAGAATTGTTTTATCTTCTATCGAAAGTTTAGTATAGTTAGGTTCAACCTGCTTTTTTGGCTTACCTTTTACTGCTTTCTTTTTTAGATAACCGTGATTTTCTAATTCAGTTCTGATTTCAGAAGCTGTTTTAAAATCAGCCATTTCAAGTTGAGATTGAATTAACTGGAAGTATTGCAAATTTTCAGTTGCGATATCAATCTGTTCATTGATATATTTTTGACCTACTGATAGCTTATGGTATTTAGTAAACATTTTTTTACCATTACCTTTACTATCTAGCTTTTCATCTAGTGGAATAGTGATGGGATTACCATCCCAATCTTCTACGGTAATTGATTTGAAACCTTTTTGGATTTTATCTAAATTAGCGAAGATTAGATCACCCCATAAACGATACTTATCGCAATCTAGAGCCTGTTCTAAAGAAGCCATTAGTGTATCTATCTTCTTAGTGAACTTATTGATTTCTCTTCTTGTAAATTTGAATAAGTCACCTGTGATCTGTCTGATTCTTTCTCTTTCTTCTTTTGAGAAATAAAGATAATCTAAACCTTCACAGATACCGTATTCTTCATAGTTGTCTGATAAGTGAGTTAATGGTATACAATGGAATAATTCATCATTTTTAACTTTGGTAATATACATCTTATCAGAGTTACTAATAGTATCCATTATACTTGTATATGATTGATTGTTGTTTAAACGATATACAACTTCATCAGCTAATAGTGGTGAAAAACCAGTAAGTTGCATAAATAGATTTTCTCTATTAGCTATATCGTTAATCTCAAATGGATTAACCTTATTAGCTTGAGGAGCAGTAACGGTAAATTTAGCTCCAGGTTGAATAGTTCTAATTGTATTTTCAAAAGGAGGTATATGTTTTAAAGCGTCAATGATGCGGTCATTATGAACTAAAATGACATTAGCGTATTTACCCATTAATTCAACATATAAATCTAAAGAGACTCTGTCTCCTAACTCATTTCTGCTAGAAACAGTGATGATTAGATATCTATCTAGATCAACTTGTTTAATAGAAGTGATAACACCACCTTCAATATGTTTTCTTAAAACCATAATAAAATTTGATGGTGTTGTTCTTGTTGGATATTGTCTATCGGTAACATGAATTCGATTATATGAAGAGTGAGCACTTATTATTAATTGGCAATTGTAATGACCTTTGCACACTAAAAGAATTTCTGTATCAGAAATCTGATAAATCTTAGTGATTCTTGTAGTTACGACTTTTTGAAGCTGCTTTACTACTGAAGAAAGAAAAATTCCATCAAATGCCATACGCTTACTCCTTTGAGTATTATTATATCATATAGCTCGTTGATATTTTGGAAAGTAATTTGTATAATTAAAGGCAAGAAGTGGGGGACACAATATGAGCAGAGGACTACTAATCGTATTATCTGGACCTTCTGGAGTAGGAAAAGGAACAGTAAGAGCTAAGTTTATGAATGATCCTGAACTTAATCTTGCTTATTCAATTTCAATGACATCTAGATCAATGAGACCTGGTGAAACTGATGGTGTTGAATATTTCTTCGTTACTAAGGAAAGATTCCAAGAAGCTATAGAAAACGGTGAATTATTAGAATGGGCTGAGTTTGTAGGCAATTTCTATGGAACACCACTAGATTATGTTGAAAAATTAAGAGACGAAGGAAAGAACGTTATCTTAGAAATTGAAGTTGAAGGAGCAAGCCAGATTAAGACAAAGTGTCCTGATGCTTTATCTATCTTTATTACTCCACCTTCAATGGAAGAACTTGAGAAGAGAATTAGGGGTAGAAAGACTGAAGCTGAAGAAATCGTTCAGCAAAGATTAGCTAAGGCTCAAAAAGAGATGACAATGATCTCTCAATATAAATATGTTGTATGTAATGATGACGCAGATTTAGCAGCTGATATTATCTCAGTTATCATTAAAAAGCATATGGAGAAAAATAAGTAAATTTAAATTACGAAATTATACAACAAGCACACTTTATTAGTGTGCTTTTTTTGTTGGAAAGGAGGATAAATTGAAATTTTTAAGATGGATTGTAGTGTTATTGTTGATAGTTATGGTTATATATTTTGGCCTAGATAAAAGACCTGAAATTAAGCCTATTAGACCTAATAGGGTAGATGAAACTAATCATCATTATTTAAGTAACAGTTATCATGATAAGAAAGATGAACAAGATGATAATCAAGAAGTTATGGAATTAGAAAGTAATGATGAAAATGAAATTAACCAAGAAACTATAAAACAAGATACTATTAGTCAAGAAACTATAACTGATTCTAATAAGGAGAATAGTGAAACTCTACCACCACCCACTAACAAAGTCTGCTATAGCGTATATGTTATTGATCAAAATGAAGTGATAGAATCAGGGCATTATGAGCAAATAGTTATTCCTGCAGAAACCTTAACAAAAGATATTTATGAAGACTATATTTTGATTCATTTTGTTAGAAGCGATGGAAGTGAAATTGTTTTAGAAAAAACAGAAAGCCTAAATGTGGATGAATATTGGATGAATAATCCTGAATATGAAAGGTGGTATTCTACTAGTCAGACAAGAGTAGTTGGGCAAGAAGTTATAGTAATTAAGCAAGAAGAAGTAATTGAACAGTATGAGATTGATCAACCATATGTTGCAGAAGTTGGTCATTATGAAACAAGATGTGAGTAAAGGGGAAATATGAGAAGAATAATATTGAGTATAATGGCGATATTTATCGCCTTTTTCTTTATGGGAAGTTCAGATATTAGGGCAGATGGTAATAATCCAGAAGGTAATTATCTGACTTTTAAAATAAGTGTTGATAGTAAGTATAGCCCTTGTTTTGAAGTTGCAGGACAATACTACTCATTAGCTAACCAGAAATATGAGGTAAGAAATTCCAATAATAGTGTAGTTGGTTATTTTATTACAGATAAAAATGGTGTTGGTCATGAGATTAATACTGGGTTACCTTATATTGATAGATTGGAAGATGGTTTATACACAATTAAACAAATAGAGTCATCAAATGGATTTAGCTTAACTGGAAAGACTGAAACAGTTAATTTAGTAAGTAAAAGAACATTACCAGATAGTGTAACAGTCGATACAGTTTGTCAAATGTTTGGTAAGAACACTAGTGGTAACTACTTTTCTGATAATCAATATAAGTTGTGGAAAGTGAATTATGGTACTGGTGTATTTGAATGTGGAATTGCGGAAGTAGATGCACCTAGTGAGATTAGGGATTATGGATCACATACAATTTCCACTGCTACTAGCAGTATTCTAGAAAGAGGTAGTGAGAAAAATGAGTTGATCTATAAAATCTTATACTATGGAAGAAGTGGACCAAAAAGCTGGGATGGATTTTCTAGCTTATATAAGCCATTTACTACTAGAAATGGGACTACTTATTACTCAGCTAATGAAACAGAAGCAGCAAGTGCCTTTGTTACACATAATGCCTTAGCTAGAGCATATGGTGCAAATGATAGTTGGAGACTACAATGGCCATTAGATGGAAGTGAGAAATTTTACAATTGGGTGATTAATCAACCAAATGCCCCAGAAGATTTTGTGGTGTTTGTCTGGTATAACTACCAAAAGTATGGAACTCAAGATATGTTTTATGGCTATATGCTAGGACCTACTGATTATAGTCATAGTGATATAAACTTATCCCTAGCTCCAGAAGTAGACCCAGTTAGATTACTATTTACTAAAAAAGGTAGTGATAACAAACCAGTAGCAAATGCTGAATTTACAGTATCTTATTATAATCAAAACTTAAATAGTTATACTAATTTACCTGAGCCATATAGAAGATGGGTATTTAAAACTGATAGTAATGGTAGATTGTATTACAGCGATAACTATAAGGTAAATTCGGAAAGCTTGTTTATTGTGGATAATTTAGCAGTAATGTTACCAGGAACATATATTATTGAGGAAACTAAGGTAGTTGATGGATATATAAAGGCTGAAGATTTGGTTTTAAAGATTGATGGTAATAGTGCTGTTTTAACTAATAAGAATAATCAGGCTGTTCATACTTATCAAGAAGTTGAAACTACTGGCTATAATATGCTTGAACAAAAGGAAGGATATTTAAAACTTAATAAGAAACCACTAGTAGATTCAAATCTAGATATATCTAATGCAGTATATGAAGTATACACTGATAAGTCTTGTACTAATAAGGCAAAATTAAATAACTCAAACAATTACGCTATTTTAACAACTGATAGAAGTGGTAATACTAATACAGTTAATCTAGTACCAGGTACTTATTATGTTAAGGAAACAAAAGCTCCATATGGTTTTAAGCTTGATAGTAAAGTATATGAAGTAAATGTTAAAGAAGCTGAAACCTTTGTGGTTAACTGTAATGAAGAAAATCAAAAGGTAACAATTAGCTTAGTTAAGAGTGATTCACTAACTAACAAACCTTTACAAAATGGAACATATAAGTTAGTTGATTCTTCTAATAGAGAAGTAGCTAGAGCCACTAGTGACGCTAATGGAAAATTAAGCTTTACTATTGATTATGTTGGAGAGAATAATTATTCAATTATTGAAGTGGAAGCTCCTTTTGGATATAAACTAGATCAAACTGTTCATCATATTACTATTCCAGCTAACTTTGACTTTTCTACTACATTAACTGTCGATAGTAAAGAAGATGGAAAACAGGTAAGTATTAAGCTAATTAAAAAGGACTCAAATACTAATGAATTACTAGCTAATGGTGAATATGGATTATTTGATAATAATGGTAAGTTAATAAGTAAGAAATCTACTGATGAAAATGGCCAGGTGTTATTTAACTACACTTATAGTAAAGACACATCTTATTACATAAAGGAAATATCAGCTCCATTTGGCTACAATCTTGATACAAACAAATATGAAATCACACTAGACTTGAAATATGATTTTACAAATCCAATTGAAATTGTTAGTAAGGAAGAAGGTAAGTTAATTAAAATTGAGCTTAATAAAAAGGATAGCTATGATAATTCACCACTAGAATGTGGGGTTTATGGTTTGTTTGATGAAGATGATTCTTTACTACAAAAATATAGTACAGATGAAAATGGTCAAGTAGTGTTTGAGGTAATCTATGATGGAACTAAAAACTATTATCTAAAAGAATTGGAAGCTCCATTAGGTTATAAACTTGATGAAGAAATATATCCAATTACTATTGATGAGAAGTTTTCTTTCGCTAACGCGATAAAAGTTGAATCAATTGAAGAAGGCCAGAAAGTAAATGTCAGAGTACTAAAGACAGATTCAACAACTAATAAACCTATCGAAGGTGGCAAATATGGCTTGTTTGATAGCGAAGATAATTTACTAGAAGCAGCTATCACAAATGAAGAAGGAATTGTCGAGTTTGAATATACCTACTCAAATAGC
Source organism: Erysipelotrichaceae bacterium (assembly GCA_045599505.1). Classification (GTDB taxonomy): domain Bacteria; phylum Bacillota_I; class Bacilli_A; order Erysipelotrichales; family Erysipelotrichaceae; genus UBA1783. The sequence goes on from JAZRWC010000059.1 coordinate 13,393, forward strand.
TTTGATACTTATATTAAGGAGATTGAAGCACCATTTGGTTATAAGCTAGATGAAGAAAAGTATCTAGTAGATATAAATGATGGATTTGACTTTGAAAAAGTATATGAAATTGAGAGTTCAGAAGAAGGTAAAACTGTTTCGATTTCTCTATATAAAACAGACTCTATTACTAAATATCCATTAGAAAATGGCAAGTATGGTCTATTTGATGAAAATGACAAGTTACTAGAAGAAAAGCTAACAGATGAAGAAGGCAGACTGCAGTTTGAATATATCTACAGTTATGATCAAAACTACTATGTAAAAGAAATTGAGGCTCCTTATGGATATAACCTTGATACGACTAAATATGAAATAACTTTATTAGAAGATTTTGACTTCGATAAGGATTTTAGTATTGAATCAATTGAAGAAGGCAAGAAAGTAAATATCAGAGTACTAAAGATAGATTCAATAACTAATAAACCTATCGAAGGTGGCAAATATGGCTTGTTTGACAGCGAAGATAATTTACTAGAAGCAGCTATCACAAATGAAGAAGGAATTGTCGAGTTTGAATATACCTACTCAAATAGCTTTGATACTTATATTAAGGAGATTGAAGCACCATTTGGTTA
>JAZRWC010000060.1:0-3208 GCA_045599505.1 Erysipelotrichaceae bacterium
AAGAGGTTATCGTATTAAGAAGAGAAATCGCTGATTTAGGTAATGTCAATTTGGATGCACCAGAAGATTATGCTAAGACAAATGAGCGTTATGAATTTATGGTTAACCAGATGAAAGACTTATCTGATTCTAGAGATAAGCTATTAGCAGTAATTAACGAGATGGACGAAGTAATGATCAAGCAGTTCAAGGAAATGTTTGATGCTATCAACGGTTCACTCAATGAAGTATTTACAGTATTATTTGGCGGTGGTAAAGCTAAGTTAGTTTTAGAAGATCCGGATGATATCTTAAATACAGGTATTGATATTGATGTTCAGCCTCCTGGAAAGAGTATTCAGAATATCAGATTATTCTCAGGTGGTGAAAAGGCGTTAATCGCAATTTGTGTATTATTCGCAATATTAAAGGTAAGACAGATTCCATTATGTATCTTCGATGAAGTTGAAGCTTCATTAGACCAGGGAAATGTCGACAGATTTGCCAGATATATTCATTCATTCCAGTCAGATACACAGTTTATCGTAATTACACATAGACCAGGTACTATGACAGAATGCGATGTTTTATATGGTATCACAATGCAGAAGAAGGGTATTTCTAATGTGTTGAGAGTTAAGCTAAAAGATGCTTTAGATTATGTAGGAGAACAGAACGAAAATGGGCCTATTCAGTAAGAAGAAAGAATCATCAATTACTAGTTATTTAGATGGTTATAGCAAAAGCAAATCATTAGCTGCTAAGATCACTGAGTTATTTGGTGGTTACAGCGCTAATAATGATGATATCTATGAAGAATTATTAGCTTTATTAATTGGCGCTGATGTTGGTGTTGAAGCTAGTGAAAAGCTTATGGATGCATTAAAGGAAAGAGTAAACGAAAACTTCATGCGTAACCCAAGACAGATCATCGATGCATTATGCGATATCATCATTGAAAACTACAAGGATAAAAATATCCATGAAGTTAGCCAACACGAAAACAAACTAATCATGATGGTTGGCGTAAATGGTGCTGGTAAGACTACTACTATTTCTAAGATAGCTAATTACTATTTACAGCAAGGTAAGAAGGTAGGATTAATTGCGGCAGATACATTTAGAGCAGGTGCAGTTGATCAATTACAGCGTTGGGCTGATAGATTACAGATCCATTGTGTTACTGGTAAGGAAAACGCTGATCCAGCTAGTGTATTAGTTGATGGTTGCAGATATTACAAGGAAAATCCTGTTGATATTATCCTAGCTGATACTGCTGGTAGACTTCAGAATAAAGCTAATCTAATGAGAGAGCTTGAAAAGATGGTCAAGGTTACTTCTAGAGAATTAAACACAAAAGATTTAGATATCTGGTTAGTTGTAGATGCTACTACTGGTCAAAATGGCTTATCTCAAGCTGAGATGTTTATTGAATCTAGTAAGGTTAACGCAGTTGTCTTAACTAAGATGGATGGAACTAGTAAGGGCGGTATCGTTTTAAGTATTAACGATAAATACAATTTACCAGTTCAGTTTATGACATTTGGTGAAAACATCGAAGCTATTGAAGCCTTTGATGTTGAAGATTATGTCAATATGTTAATCAAGGGTTCCAGATAATGGAGAAGTTTGATTACATAAATATTCTTTTGTCTTTTTATAAAAATTTACTAACTGAAAGACAAAGAGAAATATTGGAGTATTATTATTATGAAGACTTATCATTAACTGAAATTAGTGATAATCTTAATATTAGTAGAAACGCGGTATTTGACGCGATTAAAAAAGGGGAGAATTCATTAAAGAATTACGAAGAAAAAATGCATCTTTATGATGACTACAAAAAGAGAGTAGAATTCTATGATGAATTAAAAAAACTTGGCAATGACCAGGTTGATAAAATTGTTGATGAATTAATGAAAGTGGAGGAACAAAATTATGAGTAAAGTAATGGCAGTAAATGCTGGAAGTTCATCATTAAAGTTTAAGTTATTCGAAATGCCTGAAGAAAAGGTTTTAACTGATGGCGTTGTTGAAAGAATCGGTATGGATGATGCTATTTTCACTATCAGAGTAAATGGTGAAAAGGTTAAGACAGTTTTACCTATCAAGGATCACAATCAGGCTGTTAATATGTTATTAGAAGCTTTAATTTCACATGGTATCGTTAAGAGCATGGATGAAATTAATGGCGTTGGTCATAGAGTATTACATGGTGGCGAAAAGTATGCTGATTCAGCAGTTATCACTACAGAAGTAGCTCAAGATATCATCGATATGAAGGATTTAGGTCCTTTACATATGATGGCTAACTATACTGGTTATAAGGCATTTAAGGGCGCTTTACCTGAAAATGTTGGACATGTAGCTGTATATGATACTTCATTCCATTTATCAATGAAGAAGGAAACATTCTTATATCCTTTACCATTAGAATACTATGAAAAGTATCAGGCAAGAAGATATGGCTTCCACGGTACATCTCATAAGTACATCGCTCAGACTTATCAGCAGATTTGCGGTAGCGATAAGTTCACTTTAATCTCAGCTCATTTAGGAAATGGTGCTTCATTAGCAGCTATCAAGGATGGCAAGTGTGTTAACACTTCTATGGGCTTCACTCCATTAGCTGGTATTATGATGGGTGGTAGAACTGGTGATATCGACCCTTCATTAATCCCTTACTTATCAGAAAAGACAGGCTTAAGCGCTGAAGAATTAATCAACGTATTCAATAAGAAGTCAGGTTTATTAGGTATTTCAGGTGTATCAAGTGATGCTAGAGATATCCAGAAGGCAGTTGACGAAGGTAATGAAAGAGCTATCTTAGCTAGAAAGATGTATGCTCAGAGAGTTGCTGGTTATGTTGGTGAATACTTCGTTCAGTTAGGCCACTTAGACGCAATCGCATTCACAGCTGGTTTAGGTGAAAACGACGTTGAAGTAAGAAGAGAAATCTGCGAATTATTAGAAGAACCTTTAGGTGTTAAGATTGATAAGGAATTAAATTCTGTTTCAAGAGGTAAGCAGGTTAAGATTTCTACTGAAGATTCAAAGGTAGCAGTATGGGTTATCCCAACTGACGAAGAAGTAATGATCGCTAGAGATACAGTAAGATTATTAGGTCTATAATTTCTTCACTTTATATTAATAATTTAACGCTATGGCTATAGTTCCATAGCGTTTTTTCATGGTTTTCTCGTATATTGAATATTAACTATACTATTCT
>JAZRWC010000061.1:0-33174 GCA_045599505.1 Erysipelotrichaceae bacterium
CTCCGTTGCGTGCTTTATTATATTACTACATCTCCTTTTCCAAAGCAAGTCTTTTTTTATCTTTTTTTATTTATTTTTCTTCTTTTTACATGAAAACGGTTACTTTCATTTATTCATTAAAAAAACACCTTATAAGCATTATTTATAAGGTGTTTACTGTGATTTTATAATGCGAAATCGCCGTTTTCGAAGATTAATACTTCCTTGCCATTTACATCTGTACCAACAATCTTTAAATCACTAGTACCGATCATGAAGTCGATATGAATCTTTGAATCATTATATGTATATCCGCTTTCAGCAGGAATAGCTGGCGCTAATGCCCTACCTAAAGCTAAATGGCAACTTGCATTTTCATCAATTAATGTAGTGTAGTAAACGATATTACTCATAGAAATTGGTGAATGATATTCTACTAGTGCGGCTTCACCTAAGTATCCAGCGTTTTCATCTGATTGTACTAAGGCTTCTAACATTTCCTTACCTTCATTAGCAAATACTTCTACAACCTTACCACCTTCAAAACGGAAACCGAAGTTTTCAATACTCTTACCACCTAATACTAATGGCTTAGATGCGAATACTGTACCGTTAGTAGCGTACTTTTCTGGAGAAGTTGCGATTTCTTCAGTTGGAATATTTGCGTTGAACTTAACAGTCTTACCATCATCCTTAACTTCGCCTCTACCAAACTTAGAGAATGGAGTTAATCCAACAGTTAAGTCAGTTCCATTAGAAGCTGTATAATGTAAGCTTACTAAGTTTAAAGCGTCTAACTGATTGCCTCTTTCATTATTTAATCTTCTGTTTTCTTTCCAAGTCTCTACTACATCATTAGTTTCATCAATGTAGCATAACTTTAATAATAACTTCCATAAATCAGTTAACTTATCATCGCTTGCAGGCATAATATAATCAGCCCATTCAACAGTTGGAATCATAGCGATTAACCATTGACAATGCTTTTCTCTGCTAGCTCTTCTCATGATGTTTCTAACAGCATCTACTCTAGCGAAAATAGCGTTTGATTGTGCTTCGCTAACATCTTCCATAATCTTTGGATTTACAGTTTCTAATCTGATATAGCAAGCACCTTCATCTAAAAATTTCTGGTAATATGCTTCTTCAGTATCTAAAACTGTAGATACAGCTTCACCACTACGATACTTAGCATCAACCTTTAATTCTAAATAATCTAAATAATTAACAACGACATTACCAGCACCTAACTTGTAACATTCTTCAGCGAATACTGGTACGAAATCATGTCCCTCAATACCAGCTTCAACTAATACTGTCTGACCCTTTTGAACATTTAAGCCAACTCTAGCAAGAGTATAAGCATACTTGCGTTTCATTTCTGTTAATTCCATAATTTTAGCCTCACTTTTTCTAATAAAAATATATTAAACCATCTAGCAAAAAAATAAAGTATTTTTGACTAAATGATTTTAGAAAGCCTTGGTAAACAATAATCCAAAACTTCCTTATATCCACAATAATCTTTCTTTAAGTAGCAGACATTCTGCCTCTTACAGCCACCATGACATCCACCAACATATTTGCACTTTTGACAATAATCATTTTCCGCAAATCCATTTACAAAGTTTTTAGCCACTTCACCTTCGCTCATTTCCTTAAATGATTTCGATTCGATATTACCTAAACTATATTGATCAAGCACAAAGAAGTCACAAGGGTAAACACTTCCATCACCCTCTAAAACATATTGATTCTGACATTTTCCTAACATACCACATTGATATGGCATTCTGCCATTTATCATCTCAATCAGATTATCAAACAGGTTGACGCTCATCATCTTTCCAGAAACAGTACCCTTATACCATTTATCGAAAAAACTCTTATAGAAATCAGCATAGCTTTCTGGAGTTAACGCTTCCTTATCCATAATATGATCATCATTTAATGAAGGTAAGCAAGGAATTAGTTGGATATATTCCAGCTTATTTTTACTATAGAAGTCGTATAACTTTTCTGGATCTTTAGCTAATGATTCTGTAACAACTGTTAGGATATTAAATTCTACTTTATATTTCTTTAATAGTTCGATATTTTTCATTATCTTAATAAATACACTATTACCATTAGCGTCTAATCTGAATTTGTCCATATTCTTGCCAGAGCCATCTAATGAAATCCCAATTAAAAAATGGTTGTCATAGAAGAACTTACACCAATCTTCATTCACTAATGTGCAATTAGTCTGCAAAGCGTAATTTACCTTTTGTTTATTAATCTTACTATTAACTATATTCACAAATTCTTTAAACCAATCTAAACCAGCTATTGTAGGTTCACCACCTTGAAACGCTAAATTTACTGTCCCATTATCATCAATTGCGCTAATAGCTTTATCGATTAGGCTACTAGCCTTTTCTAGTGATAGGATTCCATAATTTGCGACACATCTATTTTCACTAACATCATTATAAAAACAATAGCTACATCTTAGATTACAGCTACTGCTTGCTGGTTTAATAAGTATTGAAATATTACGCATAATTAATCACCTTGTTAATATACTATCACAAAACAAAAAGAAAAGGAGAGAATTCTCCTTAACGATTATTTATCTTCCTTATGTTGTTTTAGATAGATAGAAATAGTAATAATATCCGCCGGATTAACTCCAGATACTCTTGAAGCCTGACCGATAGTTAATGGTTTAACAGCCTGTAACTTCTGTCTTGCCTCTAATGATAAGTTTTCCATTTTATCATAATCAAGATCAGCTGGTAGTACCTGCTTTTCCATCTTGATTAAGTTGTTAGCTTCTCTTTTAGCTTTCTGGATATATCCTTCAAACTTGATTTCAATATCAAGTTGCTTAGCTAAGGCATTACTAATTTCAATACCTGCAGCATCGCATACTACCTTACAATCAACATTTGGTCTTTTAACTAGCTCTAAGGCAATAATCTGATGCTTTTCATCTTCATATCCCTTTTCATGAAGATAGCTCATTAACTGCCCATCTACTAGTACTCTAGTAGTAGCTAATAATTGTTTATAGTTATTTAAAGCTTCAATCTTTTTAGTGAACTTTTCATATCTTTCATCACTAACTAGGCCGACTCTTCTACCATATTCAGTAAGTCTCTGATCGGCATTATCATGTCTTAATAGTAATCTGTATTCGGCTCTACTAGTTAATAATCTATATGGTTCCTTAGTTCCCTTGGTTACTAAGTCATCAATCATAACACCAATATAAGCTTCATCTCTTCTAAATACTAATGGTTCCTTACCCTGCAATTTACATGCAGCATTAATGCCAGCGATTAACCCTTGACCTGCAGCTTCTTCATAGCCACTAGTACCATTAATCTGACCAGCAGTAAATAAACCATCAATTAATTTAGTTTCTAATGTTGGCTTTAACTGAAGTGGATCAATAGCGTCATATTCAATAGCGTAAGCATATTTATCGATAACGCAATTTTCAAATCCTGGTAAAGATCTTAACATTCTCTCTTGTACATCATAAGGCATACTAGTAGAGAAACCCTGAACATATGTTGTATCTAGTGATAATGATTCTGGTTCTAAGAAAATCTGATGTCTAGGCTTATCAGAGAATCTAACAATCTTATCTTCAATACTAGGACAATATCTAGGTCCAACACCCTCAACAACTCCTGAATACATACTAGACTTATTTAAATTAGCCTTGATGATTTCATGAGTTAGTGGTTGAGTATAAATCAAATAACAAGGAACCTGTAATTCCTTTGGCTTAATTCTATCATTCATAAATGAGAAAGCTTCCGCTTCATCATTGCCTGGTTCTAAAGTAGCTTGAGTAAAGTCAATTGAATTGGTCTTAATTCTTGCTGGAGTACCAGTCTTTAATCTAAATGTCTTAAAGCCTAACTTTCTTAATGATTCAGATAAGTTCTTTGTTGTCTTTTGGTGATCTGGTCCTTCATAAGTTACATGATCAGAGATCATAATCTTACTAGACATATAAGTTCCAGTAGTTAAGATTAAAGCTCTACATTCAATTAGTTCACCTTCATCAGTTCTGATACCAACTACCTTGCCATTATCGCAAACAACCTCTTCAACAACTGTTTCCTTAACAGTTAATCTCTCTTGGTTAGCTATTACATCCTGCATGTACTTCTTATAGGCGATTTTATCAGATTGAACTCTTAAGCTTCTAACACCTGGTCCCTTTGTTGTATTAAGCATCTTAAACTGTAAAGCTGTAGCATCTCCACTAATACCCATCTGTCCACCAAGGGCATCAATTTCTCTAACGACAATACCTTTAGCTGGACCTCCGATAGATGGATTACAAGGCATAGAGGCAATCCAGTTTTTATCTAAAGAACATAAAATAGTTTCTAGACCCATTCTGCTAGTAGCTAAAGCTGCTTCGCATCCTGCATGTCCTCCTCCTACAACAATTACATCAACCATATTCTCATCACCTTTCTGGTACATGTAGTAGTATAGCACAAAAAAGGAGAATCAGTTTGATCCTCCTTGATAAATTTCAAATTGTTCTAAAGCGTGAATTGTTATGTTGCTATAATCAATACCGTTTTCGTTCATATTTTTAACTAATGTCTGAAAAGCTAACTCTCTAGTATTAGCTTCTTTAGATATATGAGCCAAACAAATCTGCTTAGTGTTAGCACCAATTACCCTGCATAAAGCATCAGCGCTATCTTGATTACATAAGTGACCACTATCAGAGGCAATTCTCTTTTTAGTAAATTCTGGTCTACGAGTCTCCATTAACATAACAGGGTCATGATTACTTTCAAAAATATAATAAGTAGCATCCTCAATAAGTTTTAAATTCTTGTCAGATACATAACCTGTATCAGTAATCTGAACTAATGTCTCTTCACCATCAAAGATGATGTAACCAACTGTGATATCAGTATCATGTGATAATGGAATTGGTAAGATTGTTAAATTGTTTATAGTAAACATCTTTAACGGCTTTACTAACTGCCAATTTTTAATTCCTACAATACCAAATGGGCTATATACCTTATTGTTTTCAAACATTCTGACATTTTTGACATGATCGCTGTGACTATGAGTAATTAATACTCCATCGACATCTTTCATATCTATACCAATTTCTTTGAAACAATTATCTGCATATCTTTTTGAGATACCAGCATCAATCACAATTGTTGTTTCACCACTTCTAATAACATTGCAATTTCCTGAAGAACCGCTAGCTAAAACATAATACTTCATATTATCTACGCAACCATGCAGCTTCATCACAAGGAAGTAATCCAGGTGAGCATGGATTTAACATTTCACCATTTAGGAAGACACCGATGTGAATATGTGGAGCAGTTGACCAACCAGTATTACCGATTCTGCCAAGTGCCTGTCCCTTAACAACTTCAATACCTACACCTTCGATGAACTTTGCACTCATGTGATAATAAGCTAGCTCATAGCCATAGCCATGATTAATATAGTAATAGTTACCCATTGAAGAGTTGTAACCATTTTCTGTAATAACACCTCTTTCACAAGCGTAGACATATCCATACAAGTCATATCTATCCTGGAAGTCAACACCATGGTGATTTGCATAACATGCCATATCACATGTTAATACAGGATGATCACAAGGTAAACGGAAGCTTAAATCGCCAGTATCATAATATCCAGCACCTGCACCTACACGGTATCTCGCTCTTGTTGGTTCTACAACTACCGTAATCTTATCAACACGATAACCTGACAAGATACCATTTACATATACATCGGTATATAAAACATCGTTGTAGCCATTCTGTTCCTTAATATCTACTTCAACCTTGCCTGCTTCAAGCTTTTCATCAACAACATATTCTGCTGATTCTGGATAAGTGGTTTCCTTAACTAATCGTTCTGTTTCAACTACTACTGTAAGAGGCGAATTGAAATATGTAATATTTACCTGTTGACCTACAGCTAGTGACTGCTCTCTACTAATAATATTAGGGTTAATAGCCACAATCTGTTCACCAGACAAACCATTTTTTGAGCCTACACCATCGACAGTATCAAATTCAACTACAGTATAATACTTAAGCTCAGTATCTTTACCATAGCATAAGTAATCGAAAATCATATCTTCGTTTGTTAAGATTTCCTCAGTCGAAGCGCCCTTTTGAGTAGCCTTAATTGTCTCTTCAACATAAGCTTTTACGTCCTGTTGTCCATAGGCAGTAAGAGAAAGAATAGTCTCATTATTGTCTAACTTAACGAAGGTTTCATTATCAATAAAGTTCAATACGAAACGTTTTAAAGCCTTCTGGAAGTCATATTGAGATTTTACGTAAACCACATCCACAAGTTCTTCTTTATCGTAGATACTGATTTCTGTGGCTCTAACAACGAACATCTGATTCTCTGTTAAATAGTCTAAAACTTCTTGGTCCTTGTTTTCGTATTTCCAGAAACTTCTTTCTTCTACAGTATATAATTCATCGGATAAGTTGACTGAATATCCATCAAATACTGTACCAACAAGTTTAGCGTTTTCCTTTTCAATCTGTTGTTTTATTAGGTTGTTATCTTCAACAACACCTAATAAATCCCCATTTAAGTAATACTTAGTTACTTTTCTAGGTTCAAGCAAGATAGAAGTAACTCTTTGAGAAATAATAGAGTTTTCCTCATTGAAACTAATTGAGGAGATAGTTCTATCTTTCCCAACGTTACTTGGGAATAATAAAGCTAATAGAATAGATAGTACGGCAACAGAAAGTAATATTATCCATTTCTTTCTTCTAGTCATAATTATCTCTGTCAAACTCCTTAGTATAGAAGGCATTGATTCTACCTTCAAAAGCTAAAGGCAACTTACCGATAGCACCATTACGATGCTTAGCGATAATAATCTTAATTTCCTGTAAAGGATTTGCCTCAGCCTGTTCTTCTTCAGCTTCCTTTTCTTCTTTCTTAACTCTATGTAAGAACATAACGATATCAGCATCCTGCTCGATGGCACCAGATTCTCTTAAGTCACTTAGCATTGGTTCACCCTTGTTCTTTTCAACAGATCTAGAAAGCTGTGATAATGCGATAACTGGAACATCCAATTCTCTGGCCATCTGTTTTAATTGACGTGATATTTCACTTACTTCTAACTGACGATTATCGCCCTTAGATGTAGATGGTTGAATTAACTGTAAGTAGTCAATAATAATCATATCCAAGCCTTGGTCTTCCTTAAGCTTACGACATTTAGCGAAAATATCATTGACCTTAATAGTACTTGAATCATCGATAAATAAGCCAGAATTCTGTAGCATATTTCTTGCTTCATCAATCTTAGCCCAATCATCATTTGTGATTCCTTTACCAGTTCTTAACTTATTAGAATCAACAGTGCTCTTAGCTGCTAGCATTCTGCTGGCAAGCTGAACAGCTGGCATTTCTAATGAGAAAATAGCGACATTTTTATTATGTCTAGTAGCAGCGTTACTTGCCAAATTTAAGGCAAATGCAGTCTTACCAACAGATGGTCTTGCTGCTAAAATAATCAAATCAGACTTCTGGAATCCATTAGTAATATTATCAAGATACTTAAATCCACTAGGGACACCAGTCATCTCATGATGCTGCTGTAAATAAGTAATATTTTCAATAAGCTGTTCAAAAGTTTCTTTACTAGTCTTAAATTCACTAGTCTTTCTTTCTCTAGAAACCTTTAAAATTAAACTTTCAGCTTCATTTAAAACTTCAAAGGCATCATACTGACCTTCAAAGCTCTTCATCTTAATAGTTTCAGAAACCTCAATTAACTTTCTTAATAATGATTTTTCCTTAATAGAAGTAATATAGTATTCACAATTGGCACTAGAAATAGCTACATCTGCTAAATGTAAGATGTAGTCAGCTCCACCAACCTGATTTAAAATCTGTAAGTCTGTTAGCCTAGTGATTACGCTAGTAACATCTGTTGGCTTGCCCTCGCTATTTAAATCAGAAATAACATTGTAAATCTTTTTATTACTATCCACGAAGAAATCAGAAGGCTGAACGTCTTCTTCAAAAGCTAATCTGATTGTATCTGGATATAGTAACATTGAGCCTAATAAGGCTGCTTCCGCTTCTATACTTGAAGGTACCTGTGCAGGCATAATACCCCTCCTGTTCTTATTATAAACTTACTAATTCTACCTTTAATACGGCAATAACATCCTTGAATAATTCGATCTTTAAATCATATTCGCCAAGAGCAGAAATATGATTTACATCCATTAAGAACTTACGCTTATCAACTGAAATGTGATGTCTCTTATATAATTCTTCTGTAATATTCTTTGTTGAAACACTTCCAAAGATTCTTCCATCACTACCAACCTTAACCTTAAAAGTTAGCTTCACCTTTTCAATTTCAACTTTGTCCTTTAAAGCAATCTGTCTCTTATTTTCTAAATCAGCAGCTGCTTTATCATTCTGTCTCTGTAAAATCTCCATTGATCTCTTTGTAGATTCTACAGCTAATTTGTTTTTGATTAGGTAGTTTCTTCCATAGCCATCAGCTACTTCCTTAACCTCACCCTTTTTACCAACGTTTTTTACATCAGCAAGTAAAATTACCTTCATAACTTCTACCTCTTTTCCAAATATTCATTAATAGCTGCAAGAAGTTCCTTTTTAACAGTTGCAACTGTAGTTCCTGTTCTCTGTAAACCAGCAGCGTTATAATGACCGCCACCACCTAATTGTTCAACAATAATCTGAACATTCACTGTACCATTGCTACGAGCAGAGATACTTACAGTATCAGCATCTGTCCAAGCCACAACAAAGGCAGCATCAATTTCTTTAACAGAACAAATATAGTTTGCTCCTTGAGCAATAGCAGTTCTGCCTAAAATCTTTGATGGATCATCAACAGCAGCTACTGCCATATTATCTCCAATAATCTCCATCGCCTTGACGATTTCAGATTTATTGATCATATCTCCTAGTGATTCCTTAAGCCATTCATTGGCCATAGTAACATCACAACCAGCTTTTCTTAAGTATGCACACGCTTCAAATGTTCTTGAAGATGTTCTAGCCTTTAACTCATCAGTATCAACTAATAAACCAGAATACATAATTGTAGCTTCTAGTTCAGTAAGTTCGATTTCTTTTTTCTGATATTGTAATAACTCAGAGATAATTTCAACTGTACTACTAGCTGTAGGTTCGTTGTAAATCATTGTTGCTGGGATATTTGTTTCACTCTTTCTTCTATGATGGTCGATAACCGCAATAGTCTTAACAGCACCAACAACATCCTCATTGCTTGTCATATCTGCACTATGATGGTCATTGACGATTAGTAATGTGTCTTCATCAATGATTTCTAGAGCTCTAAACGGATCAATAAATGAATGATCTCTCATTAGTTCAACATAGTTATTATCATAGATCTCCTTTGTCTTTGGTTCAACCTTGATACCATCCATTAGAATGTAACATTCCTTACCTAAACCAGAGACAATCTTGCTGATACCTAAAGCACCGCCAAAGGCGTCTAAGTCAGCTTCCTTATGAGGAACAACAATAACATTTGAGCATTTATCAATTAAACCCTTTAAGCTTTGAGCCATAACTCTAGCCTTAATCTTAGTGCCCTTTTCAGACTGTTCAGAACTTGTCCCATAGAATTCAACATCATGGTCCTTTTCCTTCACAGCTACCTGGTCTCCACCTCTAGCTAAAACTAATTCTAATAGGTTATTAATTGAGGAGTCCAATTCAACTAAATCATTACCACCATAAGCGAAGCTCATTGAAGCGGTAATAGCTACAGAAAGCTTTTCTGATTCCTTCTTGATAGTATTTAAAATCTCAAAGCGAGTGGCTGCCATATCAGTAAAATGCTTCTTATTTAAAATAACTAAGAATCTATCTGATCTTAATCTTCTGATAACAGCTTCATGCTTAACTGCCCACTCAACAACTTTCTGACGAATGTTTGTATTAATTAAGGCGATTCTCTGTTCATCTTCTCTTTGAACTGTTTCATCGTAGTTATCTAATGAGATCAAGCCTAAAACAATCATCTGATATTCGTAGTTATCTCTCATCTTCGAGAACTCTGTAATATCCTTAACATAGATAACTGGTTGATCATCACTCTTAGTAAATTGATATCTGACATCATCGATAACAATCTCTAAATTGTCAGCATTTTCTGTGAAGATTCCCTTTAATCCAGGAATGCTCTTAGCAATCTTTTCACCGATAATATTGAATCCCCTATCTGTTAAAAATTCACTAACCCAGGTAACGATATAGTTTTCATCATAGATAATAATGCCAACCTGGCCATAATCTAAAGCTTCCTTAGCTTCATTTCCTAATACTCTTGAAATATCAATTTCTCTTTGCTTCTTTTCTAAGCTATGAACATAGAAAATACCGATTACTAATACGATATTAGCTAACCAGAAAATCGTAGCTAAAAACTCGTAGTCAACCTTCAAAAAGAATCCGAAGAAGAATAGTAATCCACCTTCGATTAATATTGTCGCTAAAGTAATAGGCTTCAAATTCGCAATTAGTTTATTCATTAGCGTTACCTCTGACTTTCATCAATAAATTAAGTCTAATTGAGCTATACATATCAACAAAACCTAAACCAACCACAATAATTGGGAATACAAAAGCGATAGCTAATATCAATAATGAAGACACAGCCTTTTTCTTTTTTCCCTGATTTACAATGGCCGCAAAAGTAGCCATTAGGATATAACCAAAGCCAAAGCAGATACAATAAGCGACTGCTGATAATGGAATAATTATTTCATTGTACTCACTTACACCAGTAAAAGAGCTAACTACACTAGCAAAGATAGCCGCGAAAACAAATAATTTTAACCATCCTGGAGCAAATACCATACTTAATGGTTTCATTGGAGGTACAGTCATCTTTAATTTTCTTAATACTAAAATAGAAATTAAATGAACTAAAAAACCTTCTAGTACACTTGTTAATACATAGCTGATAACTAAAATAGTCATTAAGATGTTTCCAGATAAAATATTCTGGATAGCCTGAGCCATTCCCTCATTAGTAGCCCCCATTGTACCAAACACCTCAGATACCATATCCTGATATAATCTAAGTTCATCAGCGACATTAAATCCAAAGAATGAGGCAAAGATGAATGTTGTAATAATCATCATAAGTAATGAGACACCAATTAATGAGCAGATTAAATATGTAGAGCTTTTACCCTTTAAAACTCCATCGCCATATACAACTCCAGCGATTGCGCTACCTGCCACATAGAAAACTGTTACAGGTGTAGCCACAACAAATGATAGTAAAACCATTGAAGCGACTAGAACAAATGATTGTTTTGTTCCAAACTTCAAACAATAAACAATTACAGGGATTGGGATAATCCAATACAAATATAAATCAAATGCTCCAGCAAGCTGTCTATTCACTAATAGCAACGCACCAACTAAAGCACACATTACAGCACCATATGTAATACTGTTAACTCTTGAATTTCGCATTTCTCTAATCACCTCGTAAATACACAAATACAAAATCTCAGTATAATTATACACTTTATTAATGTATATGTGAAATATCAAAAAAGAGCGACTCTCATCACCCTTCATGTATTGCTGCATATTTGCTATATAGCGTCCATTCTATCATATGCTTGCTGCTCCATTAATTCACCAAAAAACCTCCGCATATAGCGAAGGTTCAAATTTACACTAGTCGATAACGTATGGTAATAAAGCCATCTGACGAGCGCGCTTGATAGCAACAGCTAACATACGCTGATACTTAGCAGAAGTTCCAGTAACTCTACGTGGAATGATCTTACCGTTAGGTGAGATAAACTTCTTTAATAATTCAGTATCTTTATAGTCGATGTAAGTGATGTTATTCTTTGTGAAATAACATACCTTCTTGCGGCTAGGTCTTGTTTTCTTAAAAGCCATAATGTACTTCCTTTCTTTTTAGAATGGCAAATCATCATCAGCTGAAATATCAAATGTTGATGGTGCAGCCATGTCACTGTAATTATCATCAGGATAATATGAATTATTCATATTATTGTTTGCTCTTGCTTCAGAAGTAGCTCTACTCTCTAATCCTGAGATGTTTTCAACAGTAACTTCAGTAACATATACCTTTCTTCCAGGAGCCTTAGGATCATCGTAGTTTCTAGTAGATAATCTACCTTCAACTGATACTAAATTTCCCTTGTGTAAGTATGTGCCCATATAATCTGCTGTCTGTCTCCAGGCAACACAATTAATGAAGTCAGCATCATATTGACCCTGAGCATTCTTGAAATTTCTGTTTACTGCCACGCTGAATGAGCAGTTTGATAAACCTGATGCAGTCTTTCTTACTTCAGGTTCTCTTGTTAATCTACCGATTAATACAACTTTGTTCATCATAATTATTCACCGATTTTGACGATCATATTACGAACTACTGTAGAGTTGATACGACAGATACGATCGAACTCACTGATAACTTCGTTGTCGGCATTAACAGTAATAACTACATAGTAACCCTTTGTCATGTCTTCGATCTTGTAAGCGAACTCTCTCATTCCCCATTCGTCAACTTTTTCTAAAGTGCCGTTACCGTTAGTAACGATACCATGTAAAGTTTCCATAGTTTCCTTACGAGTTGCTTCTTCAACTGAAGCATCAAGGATGTACATGATTTCATACTTCTTCATGCGTTTTACCTCCTTTTGGTCTAATGGCCCAATTTAATGGGCAAGGACAAGTAGTTTTATCTACTCGTGCTTATCAATTCTAACAAATAATACACGTAATGTAAAGTCAAAAAATACCTTTCAATACTATATATTTGTGAATTTTCAACATTCCTAATTTTTAGCCATGAAAGCTTCAATTTCATCAATCTCTTTGATGATTTCTGAGCTTAATTCTTCACAGCCATCCTCTGTAATTAGTAGGTCGTCTTCGATTCTGATACCGATTCCTTCCTCTTCTAAATACAAGCCAGGTTCGTTAGTAATAACACAACCTGGTGTTAATACTAGGTTCGGTAATGAGATGTCATGAGTTTCTAAACCAAGCATATGTGAAACACTATGCCAATAATAATCCCTTACAGTCTTACCATTTTCTAATAAACCGATATTAGCTAATTCTACCTGATAGAACTTGATTAATTCATTATTTAAATCTCTTAATGTTAACCCTGGTCTAGCTAATGATCTAACTAATTTATTACCTCTTAATACGATATCGTAAATAACTTTCTGTCTTTCAGTAAACTTACCACTTACTGGGAAAGTTCTTGTGATATCAGTGTTATATAACTGATGTGCAGCACCTAAATCACATAATACTAAATCCTCTGCTCCACTTCTTGTATTGTTCTTACCATAGTGCAAGATTGTGGCATTTTTACCAGCAGCACAAATTGTACTAAATGCATGATCTGCCTGATTGCACTTTAAAACAAAGTCAAAGTAAGCCTCTAATTCATTTTCCCATACATATGGATGAGAATAGCTCATCATTGTGCTAATACCTTCCTTAGTAATAGCGATAGCTTTTTTCATTAATTCAATTTCAGTTTCATCCTTGCTCATTCTTAAATAACAAATCTTATCAAAAACATTTAAGATCTTACAGCTAGGATATAAACTAGTAACCTTATTGAATAAGTTTACTGTTTCATTGTTTTGAGAAAATTCCTGCTTGCTTAAATCACCACATAATGTAAAGCTATTTAACTTACCATAAGCATTCAAGATACTACCAATAGATGATTCAACTTCATCAACATATCTTACATCGTAAATTTCAGCTATTTCACTAGCTTCTGCTGGCTTGATTCTACCGCCAACCCACTTAGCTAATCTTTCATCGAAGTGCTCAACAAATAAGATTTCCTGTTGATAGTTTTCATCAACCTTCACAAACATTAACACTAGGTTTTCATTATTTAAACCTGTGAAGTAGTAGAAAGATCTATCAACCTTAAAAGGATATTTTTCGTCACCAATACTATATGGAGCACATCCTGCCATCAATACTGTGATTGAATTGTTTGGTAAGCTTTCTAAAAACTTGATTCTTCTTTCCTTATACATATATTAACCTCCAAATTTAACATCATTAATTGTTGTAATTTTAATATTGCTGCCATTAGCCACAACACATTTAATCTTTATATCGCTATACTTTTCCATGATAGCAGCATCATCAGTAGGATTATAATTGTCTTGTTCTGCCTTTAAATAACAATTATATAATTGTTCTGTTTTGAATGCCTGTGGAGTTTGAGCTCTCTTTAACTCATCTCTATCTAATGAGCATACTACATAGCCATCTACAACTTTCTTTACTGAGTCAGTCATGTTCTGCACTAACATAGCACCTTGTTCAACTTCTAAAGCTTTCTTTAAGTTTTCTAAGTCTTCTCTTTCTAAAAAGCATCTAGCTCCATCATGAACCATAACATAATCCTGAGTTACAGCCATTAACCCATGCATAACACTATCGCTTCTAGTAACACCACCATAAGCGTAAACAATTTTGCCTTTTTGTCTTTCTTTTGCTAAGTGGTTCATAACATCTTCGCCACACACAACAACAATCTGTTTACAATCAGGATCATCATCAAAAACACTTATTGTCTTATCAATTACTGTGGTATTCTCATTAATCATATATAGTAGCTTATTGACATCAGCCTTAAATCTAGTTGATTTGCCACCTGCTACAATAACAACAGCATAGTTCATATTTTATTACTCTCCATAACAATTTAATTTTACCACATTGTGGTAATTCTATTACTTCATTTTTCTTTCAATCCAACTCATTATTAGATTCACTATTTTTTCTTGTTGAACTTCTGTTAATTCAACGCCCATTTCCACATTGTACCATTTATTCAAACAGCCTCTACAACAAGTAGCTGTAGCATGTTGTCCTTTAAATACTGGATGACCACTAGTAGGAGTTTGTTTTCCATCATTAATAGGACTTGCTGGCGCTAATCTTTGCTTAACAAAATCTTTGGCGTGTCTTCTTATAGTATCTAATCCTTTATCATTAACATATTGTTTATCCTTTTTAGACAAATAAAAACTACTTCTAAACTTAGATTTTTCTAGCTTATTAAGTGCCTGTTCAATGCTGCTCATATTAACTCCTTATCTATATATTATATAGTATAATACTCATCTCATACTTATAGTCCCTTATTATCAGATAAATACATTTTACTCGTCCTCAAATCTTGTGAAATTGTACACAATATTAACATATATCCCCATTTTATTGAATCCAATTTATCAGGTACCTATAATAAAAAAGTATTAAGGCTATATAGCCGATAAGCTGTGGAGGTAAAATTATGAAAGCTTACAAACAATATGTCGAAGCAAAAAAAGTTGAATTAGTTGATATCCCAGAACCAACACCTATTAACAATCAGGTTAAAATCAAGATTAAGTGGGCTGGCTTATGCGGATCAGATGTTAACATGTATGCTTATGGATCACCATATCCTGCTCATGTAATTGGACATGAAATGAGTGGTGAAGTTGTTGAATTAGGACCTGAATGTACAACATTAAAGGTCGGCGATAGAGTTGCACCAGAGCCAGTTGTTGGTTGTGGCAAGTGCCCTAGTTGCTTATCTGGCAAGCCAAATTTATGTCGTTTAGGATATGCTCCTGGTTTATTTGATGATAATGGAGCATTCTCTGATTTCATCGTATTCCCTGAATCTGGATGCCATATCATCCCTGAAAATGTTAGCTATGAATCAGCTGCATGTGTTGAACCTTTAGCAGTTGGTTATCATACATTAAAGCCTGCAAACTTCAAGGTTGGTGATTCAGTTGTCGTTACTGGTGCTGGCCCAATCGGTTTAGGTGCTATCGCTGCTTTAAAGGCAAAGGGTGCAAAGCAGGTTATCGTTTTACAGCGTAAGTCATTACGTCAGCAGTTCGCTTTAGAATTTGGTGCAGATATCGTCATCGATCCAAATGAAGAAGATGCAGCTAAGAAGATTATGGAATTAACAGATGGAAACGGTGCTGATTGTTGTATTGAAACAACTGGTGCTCAGAGCTGTTTTGATATCTGTTTAGCAGCAACTAAGCCAGCTGGTACAGTATGTGTAGTATCAATGTGGCATGCTCCTGCTTCTTTAGATATGAATTCAATCGTTGGTACTGAAATCGCAGTAGTTGGTTCATTAGGATACAATGGAACTGATTATGCTGATGTATTAGATATGATCGCTAGAGGAGTTATCGATACTAGCAAGTTCGTTACTAAAAAGATTGCTTTAGAAGAAACAGTAACTGAAGGTTTAGAAACAATGTTAGGACCAGACAAGAAGAAGATGGTTAAGATCTTAGTTACTCCTGACAAGACTTTATTATAATTGTTTAAAAAGATTTAACCAAAAAGGTCAAGGCTTATAAACCTTGACCTTTGTTTTTACTTAAGCTTTAATTCTGTCAAACCAGCTTTATGCAATGTAAGTGTTCCTAAAAGTAATGATAATTGACCAGCGCTATTCACAATTTCACCAATCCAATTCATTATACCTTTTGAAAAGTCCTTGCTAGATAAATATCCCATACATAATGAGCATACAAACGCTACTATAAAGTAGATAACAGCTGATTTCTTCTTTAGTTTAATAGCTACAATTGATAAAACTGTATTCATAGCAGCTAATCCAGCAACCATCAAACCTACAAAGATAAATGTACCTGAATATACTGCTGGGAAAACTGTAGCTAGTGTAGCACCTTGATTATGGAACATCATCGCTACTAATCCTAAGCCAGCTAAGATAAATCCAATTGCCTGAACTGGAAAGAACATCTTTGATAAAACTTCAAAATTACATATCTCTAAAGCATACAACAATTTATATGTAGCTTTTAATAACCCAGCAATAGAAACATTAAATGTACCAGCAGCAAAAATAGCGAAAGCACCTTTACTCATTTTGTTGTAAAGATCTCTCTGCAAGATAATAATAGCTACTGTATAGAACAATACTGGAATATAGTCCACTAATGACATCACAACAGAAAATTCGTTCATTTATTTACCTCTTTCTATCTTGTTTAAATGATAAATAGGTAATAATGGGAAAAGAATAGGAGTCGTATCAGAATACTTTCTGTACTCTGGGTCATTACCATAATTCTTTTCATGACGTTTTTCTAGACGCTGTGCGCTATTAATCATTACTATAACAATTAAGATATAACCAATAGTAGCCATCCACCATTGTTTTCCTTCTAATGCGTTAAATCCTGAAATGAAGCATCCAGTCCAGAATAATACTTCTGAGAAGTAGTTAGGACAACGACAAATCTTATAGATACCTTTATCACAGAATCTCTTTGGATTTTCTAACTTAGCTTGTGATTTTGTTTTATCTGCTAAAGATTCTCCTAAAATACCTAATAACATAATAGCTGCACCAACATATGCAGTAGCGTTATCTGAAGTTAAATTAATCAATCTATAAGTAACAGGTGAAGTTTGAGCAACATACATCCAGAAACAATAAACCCACATAAATGCGCTAACAAAGATAGGCATCTTTTTAGTTGAGCCTGTAGCGTCTAATGTCTTTTTATAATCCTTGTTCTTTAGTTCTCTGATTAATAAGAAACCACCTAATCTAAAACCATAGACGATGAATAATACACTCATAATCTTACTAACAATAGTACTAGTAGACCAGAATAACACTAATTGAGCAGCACCAATTCCCATCACCGCAAAGCCATAGCCTACAGACATGAACCATACAAATTCATAAAAACCACAGCTAGATAATAAAGCACTCGCTACAACGATAATCCAAAACTTTAATGAAGTGTTCATTACTTATTACCTCCAAAGTAATTAGTAATATATTCCTTAAAACTTGCATCACCAGTAGTATCCTTACCAACTAAATCATGTGATAAAGTCCACTTAGAGAATAGGATGATATCATGCTTTCCAGCCTTTTTGATCTTTGGTAAATTAGCTAAAATGCCAAATAACCAGATTGGAGCCCACTTAATCTTAGTTGGCTTACCAGCTGCCTTAAAGCACATTTCTGCCATTTCGATATAAGAGTAAGTTTCCTTACCACCAACATCATAAGTAACGTTAGTATCATTCATGTGATCCACAATAAACTGAGCAAAGTCTGGACAATCTACAACATTAGCTTTAACATCACCATATCCTTTTAATAACTGCATTTCACCCTTATCAATATATGGTTTAAATACCTTGGCAATATCATAGAAATAACCAGTTGGGCGATAAATGACATATTCCATATCGCCCTTCTTTAACTGCTGTTCAACTAAATATTAAGCATGTAACATAGGAACTTCTTCAGCACCCTTTTCATCACATGAAATAACTGAGATATAGTTAAACTTCTTAACATTAGCTTTCTTTGCTTCTTCATATAAATTCATATTACCTTGATAATCGATGTCATATGAAGTGAATCTTGTTGATGCCCCTGTTAAACCCATTGTTGTAATGACAATATCTGCCCCATTACATAATCCTGCTAATGTTGCTGGATTAGTAGCATCAATTGACACAAATGTATATCCACCATTTAAGCCTTCAACTTCTCTTTCCTTTAAGTCAGCTGCGATAACTTCATGCTTGTTTTCAACTAACTTCTTTAAAATTTCTGCGCCTAAGTTTCCAAAAGCGCCTGCTAAAACTACTTTCATTTTTACCCTCCAAGTATATGGGCAAACAAAAAAAGATCATCATACAGTAAGTTAAAACTTAGATACAAAGACCCTCCAAAGAGTTAATAATAAAACAACTACTAAAACTTCTTCATGCCCAATTTCCCACAAATAGTATATTGTCCATTTTTTAATAAGTCAAAGTCTAACTGTGAGCATGATTAAAAACAACATTTTTTCACAAAGTCAACCTTATAATGCATATATTTCAAATATTTGCAAAAATTTCAAACAATGATATAATGAAGTTGTGAAAGGAGAGATTAAATGCATCAATGGATTAAAGGAAATGCATACACCTTAATCGATACCTTATCTACAAACTACATTACTTTAAATAGTGCTGCTGCATCACACTTCTCTGATGTAAAATGGGCACTTATTGGAGTTGATGAAGAAAAGGATATCTTAGCTATTAAGCCAATCACAAAACAAGATATTGATTTACACCTCTACCCATTAGAAAACTTGCATAAAGTAACAAATGGGACAGGTTATGCCAGAATCTCTAATAGAGCTTTAATGGCTTCATTAGCTCAGATTACAAAGGCTCCGCTTTCTGATAACGTCAAGTACAAATCAGTATTTGATGAAAAAGAAAATATGCTCATTGTAGATTTAAACACTAAGGAGGATTAATAGTATGTTAACCGTATGGATTATTATTACGATAGCATCATTCATTATCGAAATCTTTACCTTAGGTAATCTAATTTGTATTTGGTTCACTTTCGGTGGAATCGCTTCTAGCATTCTTGCCTACTTACATGTTAGTGAACTATGGCAATATCTAGCATTCTTTGTGGTATCAATTATCTCAATGCTAGTTATTAGACCACTAGCCTATAACTATTTAAGAGGTAATACAATTCCAACAAATAGTGACAGATTAATTAATCAAACCGCATTACTTAAGAAGGAAATAACTCCATATTCTTGGGGTGAAGTATCAGTACAAGGTACAACTTGGTCAGCTATTAGCGCTAATAACCAGGCAATACCCGCAAATACTGAAGTTAAAATTGTATCAATTGATGGTGCAAAATTGGTTGTAAAACCATTAGAAAAAGAGGAAGGAGATATCACATGGATACATTAGTAAAATTAGCTATATTCGCCGTAATATTTATCATCGTTGCTTCTGTACTAGCTTATACAGTACGTGTAGTACCACAAGCTGAAGCATACGTAATTGAAAGATTAGGTGCTTATTATGAAACTTGGAATACAGGTGTTCACTTTGTACTTCCATTTATTGATAGAGTTTCTAATAAAGTTACTTTAAAGGAAATCGTTAAGGACTTCGATCCACAGCCAGTTATCACAAAGGATAACGTTACAATGCAGATCGATACAGTAGTATATTTCCAGATTACTGATCCTAAGTTATACACTTATGGTGTAGTTGGACCAATCAACGCTATTGAAAACTTAACTGCTACAACTTTAAGAAATATCATTGGTGACTTGGAATTAGATGAAACTTTAACATCAAGAGATATCATCAATACTCAGATGCGTTCTATCTTAGATGAAGCTACAGACCCATGGGGAATCAAGGTTAGAAGAGTTGAAGTTAAGAATATTCTTCCACCAAGAGACATCCAGGAAACAATGGAAAAGCAGATGAGAGCTGAACGTGAAAGAAGAGAAGCTATCTTAAAGGCTGAAGGTGACAAGAGAAGTGCCATCCTAGTAGCAGAAGGTGAAAAAGAATCTGCATTATTAAGAGCTGAAGCTAAGAAAGCTGCTACAATTGCTGAAGCTGAAGGTCAGGCTGAAGCTTTATACAAGGTATATGAAGCTCAAGCTAAGGGTATCGAATTAATCAATAATGCAACTCCAAGCAAGGAATACTTAGCATTAAAGTCATTAGAAAGCTATGAAAAGTTAGCTAATGGTACAGCTACAAAGATTGTAGTTCCAACTGAATTACAGTCAGTTGCTTCTTTATTAACTAGTGCAAAGGACATCGTTAAATAAAGAAAGAGTAATTATTATGAAGAAGTTTTTAACAGGATTACTAAGCCTATTATTAATCCTAACAATATCTGGTTGCACTAAAGAAGCTACTAAAACTCTTATTGGATATAAAGAAGTTACACTCTCTGGTGAGGTAGAGACTAACACTGAGCAAAAAAGAATTACTGTTATCAAAAATATAGATGATCATCCATTAACAAAAACAGTTGAAGAGATGGATTCCTCTGGCCAGTATGTACTCTATTACAAGTATATTTGGGAATATGAAGATGATATTAATACTGTACTTACAGAGATAAATGAAATACTTGGTTATGAAACAGTAAAGAAATTCAATTCTAATGGTACTCTTAAATCTATTGATGAGTATCGCAATAATGTATTTGTCGAAAAGAGTTTTTTCTCCTATGATGAAAACGGCAATGAAATATCATGTGAAGTCTTTGATGAAAAGGGCAACTTGATTAGGGGCAGATATACAGCATATTTCGCTGATGGAAAACTTGCTAGTGAAGTTACAATACAGGGAATAAACAAGGATACTGTCTTATACCAATATGATAATGCTGGTTATTTAGAAAATACTCACTTCATTTATCAGGTTGCTGATGAAATTGTTAGTGAATATGATTATCCAGATAAACTTATCGAAGTTCATGATGATCAAGGAAGAGTAATCTTCTCAGCTCATCAAAATTTCTACACAGGCAAATATTACTCAAAATGTTCATACGACTATGATGTAGAAGGTAATCTGGCAAACGTATTTACGGCTTACTATGATGGTGATGATATTACTTGTGAGCAAGAAATCGTTTATACATACAGAAACGATGCTTCGGGCAAGTTAAACGAATTCACTATTGTAACAGCAACTTCTGACATTAACGGTTCATCTCTAACAAAGCAAATTACTAGTTATGATGAGCAAGGAAGAGAAACCAAAGTTGAAACATATGCAGAAGATGAATTAACTGAATTATCAGTTACTACTTATTCGGAAATTTACGAATAACAATATTAAAGCGCTGTTTTCACAGCGCTTTTAGTTTGCCTTTATGCTATAGAATCTAACTGTTGCTTTGTTAGTTCAACTATTGTTTGCCATGGACAAGTAATAGCGCAAGTGCCACAACCGACACATTCATCCTGATTAATCTTAAGCTGTCTAGCTCTTAAGCTGATTTTAGCGTGTATTGCCTGTTTTGGGCAAGCTGCCATGCATCTTTTACAGCCTCTACATCTATATGAATCAATATAGAAATATCTTCTCTCTTTTTCTTCCATAACAAATTCTCCCACATCTATATATTAATTATAGACCCATTTAACCTCTTATTTTCATCACAATAAAATATATTACAAGAATATAAATCAATACTATCGGTAAAGCGTAATACCATCTTTCAGGTTTACCATCTTTCCATAAACCTTCAGATTCATTTCTGCATTCCTCAAATACTTCCTTTGGAACTAGTTTAATGATAATCACAATTAATACAGGTAGTATTAACACATCATCCAAATACCCTAATACAGGTATAAAATCAGGAATTAAATCGATTGGAGATAAAGCGTAACATACTGCAACAGCTGATAGCATCTTAGCCAGTAAAGGTGTATCTTTATGCTTCAAAGCTAAAAATACTGCTGGTAAATCTCTTTTAATTTGTTTAGCCTTTTCCCTAATATTCATATCGTTCTCCAATAAAACAATTATATTAAAAAGAGATTTGAATGTTAATCCAAATCTCTATTAATAATTAATCTAATTCAAACTGACCTGTATATAAAGAATAGTATTTACCCTTTTGCTTGATCAAGTCGTCATGGTCTCCTCTTTCGATGATTACACCATGATCTAATACCATAATAGCGTTAGCGTTTCTAACGGTAGATAATCTATGGGCAATTACGAATACTGTTCTTCCTGCCATAAGGTTATCCATACCTTCTTCAATCAACTTTTCAGTTCTAGTATCAATTGAGCTAGTTGCTTCATCCAAAATTAATACTGGAGCATCAGCAACAGCAGCTCTTGCGATTGACAACAACTGTCTTTGTCCTTGAGATAAGTTTGCACCATCACCTGTTAAAACAGTGTTATATCCTTCAGGAAGCATAGTGATAAACTCATCAGCGTTAGCTAACTTAGCAGCAGCTACAACTTGATCATCAGTAGCATCTAGCTTACCATATCTGATATTTTCCATTACAGTACCTGTAAATAGGTGAGTGTCCTGTAATACCATAGCTAGTGATCTTCTCAAAGAATTCTTTTCAATATCCTTAACATCAATACCATCATAAGTAATCTTACCTTGCTGGATATCATAGAATCTGTTAATTAGATTTGTTATTGTAGTTTTACCTGCTCCAGTAGCTCCAACAAAGGCAATCTTCTGACCAGGTTTAGCATAGAAGCTAACATTATTTAAAACAGTCTTTTCTCCATCATAAGAGAAAATAACATCTTCAAATCTAACATCGCCTCTTAATCTTACTAGCTGTACACTACCATCTTCATTGACTTTCTTCCAAGCCCATAAACCTGTTCTTTCCTCAGTTTCAACAAAGTTACTGTCATCATCAAATGTCGCAGATACTAATGTGTACTTACCATCATTAACTTCTGGTTCAGTATCGATAACTCTGAAGATTCTTTCAGCACCAGCTACAGCACTCATTAATGAGTTGAATCTCTGCATAATCTGACTTACTGGATTTGAGAAGTTTTTAGTGTATTGTAAGAATGATGCTAATCTACCAATATCTAATACCCCAATAATACATAACCATGCACCAATAATGGAACAAGCTGCGTAGTTGATATGAGATAAGTTATTGCTGACTGGATGCATAATACCAGCATAGATATTAGCTCTAGTACTAGCTTTTCTAGCTCTTTCGTTAATTACACCGAACTCTTTATTAACCTTTTCTTCATGAGTGAACACCTTAACAACTTTCTGGCCACCCATCATTTCTTCCATATAACCATTCATCTTGGCTACAGCAGCCTGCTGTTCTTTGTAGTTAACAACGCTCTTTGAACCAATATATTTAGTTAAGAAGAAGATTACACCCATAAAGACAACTACTGTAATTGTCATTAATGGGGAGATAAATAACATCATCGCAAATACACCGACGATATTTACTACTGAACTCATTAGTGAAGTAATACCATTACTAATAGCATCAGCAACAGCACCAACATCACTAGTATAAACAGCCATTAACTCACCATGAGTATGGCTATCAAAATATGAAATAGGTAATTTCTGCATCTTACCAAATAATGTATTTCTAATCTTATTTAATGTACGATTACATACAACTACCATTATTCTTGAATAACCAAATTGGAATAATAAGCCAGCTAAGTTTAATCCAGCCATCATAGCCAATAACATTACAAATGGTCTTAAAGCTTCACTAGTTAGTGTAGCTCCAATTAATGGAACAATACCTTCATTGATTACTCTAGAAATCATAAATGTTCCAGCAATTTGAGAGCCAGAAGCGAATAATACAAATAGGAATACGATAACTAGATGTTTTTCATATCCCTTCATAAATCCAAGGAGTCTTTTAATAGTTCCTACAGCATCTTGAGGTTTTCTGATTTCACGTCTTGCCATATTACTCAACTCCTTTCATCTGTGTTTCATAGATATCTCTATAGATATCATTTGTTTCCAATAGATTACTAGGTGTATCATAAGCTACCACCTTACCACCATCAATTACAGCAACCTTATCTGCTTCCATTACAGAAGAGATTCTTTGAGCGATAATGATAGTTGTAGTGCCCTTTAACTGCTGTTTTAAAGCAGTTCTAATCATCATATCTGTGTGAGTATCTACAGCACTAGTAGAGTCATCTAGGATGATGATCTTTGGCTTCTTTAATAATGCTCTAGCGATACATAATCTCTGCTTCTGACCACCAGATACATTTACACCACCCTGGCCTAAATCTGTATTATAGCCATCAGGGAATGATTCAATAAACTCACTAGCACAAGCATAATTACATGCTTCATATACTTCTTGATCTGTTGCCTTCTCATTACCCCAACGTAAGTTTTCCATAATTGTTCCTGAAAATAATACATTCTGTTGTAAAACCATAGCTACAGAATCACGAAGATTTTTAATCTGGTAATCTTTAACATTTCTATTACCAACTAATACTTCACCTTCACTAGCATCATATAATCTAGCGATTAGCTGAACTAAAGAAGTCTTACCTGAACCAGTAGATCCAATAATTCCAACTGTTTCTCCAGGATTAATCTTCAAAGAAACATCTTTAACAGATGGTTTAGAAGCGCCTAAGTACTTAAATGAAACATTTCTAAATTCTATAGATCCTTCTACAACTTCACCAGTATATTCACCATCCACAATTGACTGATCGCAATTTAATACTTCTGATAATCTATCAACCGAACCCTTTAATCTAACAATATTTAAATAAATCATTGCCATCATTAATAAGCCCATCAAGATTTGTCCAACATAACCAACAAAGGCAATTAAGCTACCTGTCTCCATCTGACCAATCATAATCTGTTTACCACCTAGCCAGAATAAAGCGATGATACAGCTATAAACTACTAAAGAGATGATTGGCATTAATACGACAAATAAACCTTCAATCTTAATTGAAGCTTCCATTAATTCCTTATTATTTATAAAGAATTTGCTCTCTTCATGGTCTTCTCTAACATAAGCCTTAACAACTCTGATATTAGTTAAATATTCCTTTGTACGATCATTTAATGAGTCATACTTTGTTAGCATCAATCTGAATAAAGGCATTGCGATAACACCTAATACAGCAACAATGCCCAACAATACTGGAATAGCTACCACAAAGATAACAAACAAGCTCTTATTGATTGAATAAGCTACTGTAGCAGCAGCTATCATCATAAAAGGAGCTCTAATAAACATTGTCATGATCATTCTTAAACCTTGCTGAACATATTCAACATCGGTAGTTAATCTAGTTAATAAAGATGACTGCTGGAACTTATCAATATCTTCAAAGGCGAAATTCTGAATCTTTTCAAATACAGCCTTTCTTAACTGGCTGCCAAATCCAATACCACCAATTGATGAAAAGAAGGTACCAGCAACACCAGCAGCTAATGATGCAATAGACATTAGCACCATCATTTTGCCAAGTGAGATAACGACATTAACATCACCACTTGGAATACCAACGTCAACTATCTCTGCCATGATTGTTGGAATTCTTACTTCTAATAAGACTTCGATTACTAATGTAATTGGAGCCAACAAAATAAATGGCAAATATTTTTTAGTACACTTTAAAATATTCTTCATTACTGTTTCCTCTGTTTCTCATTCTTTTCAATTTCGTCAAATAATCTACCAGGAGTTTTATCCCTAGTATAATCTGTTTCTAAATTGTTCTGGATTTTTAATAAAAGCGCAGAAAACTGCTCACTTTCTTGCTCTGTTAAACCCTTATAAGTCAGCTTATCAACCTCTGCAAAAGCATCTCTATTTGTCTTTGTTAAGCGTTGAGACTTCTTTGTGACATATAACATGTATTGTCTTTCATCAGTCTCATTAACGTTTCTTTCAATGAGACCTGCTGCCATCATTCTCTTGATTGACTTAGTCACAGCCGCCCTACTTAAGGCAAACTTATCAGCAATCTGCTGTTGAGAGCATCCTGGATGTGACTTGATATATTCCAAAAGTGGTAATTGTCCAAAGTACAATGCTTCCTTATTTTTTAACATTAATGTTAAATGCCATCTTCTTAATTGACCTATTCTAGCAAATATATAACCTGTTTCTTTATAATCCATAAAACAACCTCATACCAGTTAACAGTAAACCGGTTAACCATTAAGTATTATAGCCCTGGCATACATTCATATTCAAGCCTTGAGCCTTCAAAAAGAATGCTGCAATAATTGCAGCATATATTAATCAAAATTTAATGTTAGTGAAACGCCAACTTCTTTAACGTTCTTCACTTTGCTTAACGCAATTTTCGCATTTAAATCTGTACAATGTGATGGGTATAAAACATCTACATCAACAGTTTCAAAGTACTTGCACACTTCATTTGTTAGCTTTTCATCACCTAACAAGTGGAATCCACCAATGATTGCCTGAAAATGAGTTTTTCCAGTAACTTTCTTTGTCTTTTCAATAATATTACAAATACCTGAATGTGAGCATCCAGTAATTAAAACTAGGCCATTTTTACCATCGTATACTATAGCAGTATCATCTAATAGTGAATCATTGCCTAGTTTTCTTAGTGGCTGAATAGCTCTAGGAATTTCTCCTAAGAAATAAATATTATCTGATATCTGTTTTACATCAGCTGTCTCTTCAGCATGGAAGTTTCTAGGATATCTATTGTATGGAACTGGCATACCAACATCAATTCCATTATAGATTTTTCTATTCTTAGCTAATGGGTGAGCAACTACTGTAACATCATCTGTAATTTCCTTAAACAAATAGCGAGTTCCACCAGTATGATCATTATGACCATGCGAAAATACTATTGTGTCTACATCTGATATATCGATGCCCATGCTTTCTGCATTGTCTTTAAATGCACCAGTATATCCAGTATCAAATAAAATCTTCTTTTCTCCATCTACTATGTACATACTTACAGCTGGTTCAGCGTGGAAGTACATATCAATAAAAGTGCTATTGTCCATTAATACAGTAATTTCCATAGTTTTTTACCTCACTATAATACTATCATATTATTTACAATTAAGTTATAATTATTTCGTACGAAAAGGAGTTGGAAATTATTATGGAACAGAATTTAAATGACCAGCAACTAGCAAGACGTGAAAAAATGAAGCAATTAGAAGAAAAGGGTATCTATCCTTTCGGTAACGCTTATACAAGAACTCACCTAGCTAAACAGTTAAGAGACCAGTATGGAGATTCTACAGTAGAAGACATTGAAGCAGTAAATCTAACTGTAAGTGTTGCAGGTAGAATCATGAGCAAACGTCGTATGGGTAAGCTAGGCTTTATGCATATTCAAGACAAGAGTGGCACAATTCAAATTGTGGTAAATAAAGGCACAGTTGGCGAAGATGTTTATGAAATCTTCAAGATCAACGATGTAGGTGACTTCGTTGGTATCGAAGGAACATTAGCTAAGACAAAAGCTGGCGAATTATCAGTTTTATGTGAAAAGTACACTCATATCTCTAAATCATTAAGACCTTTACCTGAAAAATTCCATGGTTTAACAGATAAGGAAGAAAGATATAGAAGAAGATATGTTGACTTAATCATGAATGAAGAAAGCAAGCGTGTAGCATTCATGAGACCACAGATTATCAAGTGCATCCGCGACTATATGGATGAACAGGGATTTACAGAAGTTGAAACTCCAGTATTAACAACATTATTAACTGGTGCTTCTGCAAGACCATTCGTTACTCATCATAATGCTCAAGATATCGATATGTACTTAAGAATCGCTTTAGAATTAAGTTTAAAGAGATTATTAGTAGGTGGTATGGAAGCAGTATATGAAATCGGTAGAACTTTCAGAAATGAAGGTATGGACCAGATGCATAATCCTGAATTCACATTAATGGAAGCATATTTAGCATTCTCTAATTTAGAAGGCATGATGGACTTAACTGAAGGCATGTATACTACTATCGCTGAAAAAGTTGGTGGTAAGAAGACATTCAAGTTTATGGAACATGAAATCGTAATTGATAAGCCATTTAAGAGAATTTCTATGGTTGATGCAATCAAGGAACAGACTGGTATTGACTTCAAGAACAATTATACTTTTGAAGAAGCAAAGCAGTTAGCTGCCCAGCATCATATCGAAGTAGAAGATCACTTCACTATCGGTCATATCATCAACGCATTCTTTGAAAAGTATGTTGAAGAGACATTAATCCAGCCAACATTCTTATATGGACATCCAGTTGAAATATCTCCATTAACGAGAGCTAATCAGGAAGATCCAAGATTTGTTGATAGATTTGAATTATTCATTGGTGGTAAGGAATTCGCTAATGCATATACAGAATTAAACGATCCAATCGATCAGTTAGAAAGATTCGAAGCTCAGCTTAAGGAAAAGGACTTAGGTAATGACGAAGCTAGCGATATCGATATGGATTTCGTAGAAGCATTAGAATATGGTATGCCTCCTGCAGGTGGTATCGGATATGGTATTGATAGATTATGTATGTTATTCACAGAATCTGAATCTATCAGAGACGTAATCCTATTCCCTACAATGAAGGAAAGAGCAAAATAAGCTATACATTAAGATGACCTATATAGGTCATCTTTTTTGTTTCAAAAAAAGCCATCATTCAAATAGAATAATGGCTTTAATTCATTTTTAATCAACTAATGCAGAGCCACCAATAAATTCTCTAATAATTGATTTATTGTAAATATAAGACTCTTCAAAATCACTTGCTGGAGTATAAAGATCATATACTTTTAATAGTCTTTCAGCTTCACAATAATATGGACTTTCACTGTTAACTGATTGTAATAGTGGCTTAATATATTTAGCTAGTACTAGCGGTTCATATATACAATAAGTATTGAACACAACATTTGCTTCATCGATAAATGGGAAGATATTTTCTTCTTCACCTTCTCTAACCTTCTTCCAAAGCTCTATAGTTCTCTCAACCTTTGTATTTCTAGCCCTATAGTCTCTACAGATTCTTCTTGCAAGTCTAATATCAGTATTACTTAATCTATCTAACTTGTTAACACTTATTGGTGAAACTGGTGAAATATAAATTTTAAACTTAGTATCATCGGAAATAGTACTACTAAATTTCTCGTTTAAAGTTAGGATACCTTCTATTACTAAAATAGTATCAGAAGTAATGCTCTTGTAATTTTTTCCATATACTTTGTGCATACTATCAAAGTCAAACTCAGGTAAATCAACAATCTCGCCATTAATCAAACCTTTAATATTCTCTTGGAATAATTCAACATCTAAGGCTTCTATGCATTCATAGTTATTTTGTCCATCTTTACCTTTTGGCATTTGTTCTTTTTCTACATAGTAATCATCAGTTCCCATGTATAAAGTCTTAGCTTTTAATGTCTCTAAGGCTAAACATAGTCTTTTGGCGAAAGTAGTTTTACCAGAAGAGCTTGGTCCACAAATTAACACCACTCGTTTATTATTTTTAATAATCTTTTTGGCAATTTCATCGATATTATTCTGATGAACACTTTCTTGGATTCCTAATAGTTTAGTAAAATTCCCATCGCTTACCATCTTATTAAGATCATCGACTGTTTTACAATCATAAAAGATCGTATCTCTTTTAGCATCTGTAAACATCTTTGCTAGTTTAGTCTGCTTATCTCTTTTTAATTCATTAACTGATAAATAGTGAGGATAAGTTAATAATAATCCTCTCTTATACTTCTTCACATCAAATAGAGTAATTACACCTGTCTTATTGGCAGTCGGAATTAAGAATTCCACTGTAGTATCTTCTAATGTATATTTATTACCATCTTTAGTAATATCTTCATCAGTATCGATAATCATTCGCATGACTTCTTTAACCCCATCAATATCTCCTTCATCAAACTTGTCATTGATTTCGAAGTATATTCCTTTATTAAAAGAACCTACAACTTCAATAGAAATATCTCCACATAAATCCTTTATTGCCTGTAAAAGGATTAATTCTAGAGTATTCTGATAAACTCTCCAGCCATAACTATCACTAATAGTTAATGGTGTTCCAGTATTATCATTATCAAACAGACTAATATACTGATTATTCTTTTTATAAGCTAATACTTTCTCTAAATTATTCATTTTATTTCTCCACCACAATTAATGGAACATATAACTCATCATCTGTATAACCAGCATGCTGAGAATATAAAGGATAATCTTCTTTTGTCATAAGACACTTATTACTATCGACTGCTATTGCTAAGTAATCTGCTAAAGATTCTTCAAAGTTTGGATGCATTTCTCCATCACCAAATAGCTTGATGTCCATAACTTCTTGTTTAGTTAATAAAGTGAAATATTGGCCATAGTACTTTTCAAATAACTCTTCAAATAACTTATGGCTACTTTCCTTAACCTTTAAGGCACAAGCTCTAGGTTCAATAGAAGTCTGTCTTTCAAGTAATTCATAAATATCAGGATGATCCTCTAATAACATATCTTCAACAACTACATGACCATGGTCAGCAATAGTAATGATAACAGTATCTTCTACCATTCCAGCCAATTTTTCTGTAGCGTCATTTCTTTCCCTAATTAAAGTTTTCGCTTCTGGAGAATCAGGGCCAAATTTATGCATTGATGAGTCAGGCTGATTATTGTATACATACATATACTTTTTACCAGGTTTATTACATAAATCAGCTAATACATTTACCATATCATCTAAATCTGTGTAATCTATATCACCAAACTTGCTGACATTATGAGCTTCATATTTTCCTGCTTCATTAATCTGCTGGACTATAGGTTTATATGCATAGTATTTTTCAATAGCTTCTACTACCTCTTCAGTTGATTCTTCAGCCCCTTTTTCCATATCCATGAATAAAGTGACAACCTTATCAATATTCTTGATATATGTGTTCCAGCCTAAATAACCATGTTCTGCTGGATTTAAGCCAGACTCAATAGAAGTAGTTGCAGCTGTAGTTGTTGCTGGGAACACACTAGTTATTCTTCCTATTCTATTTTTCACAAAGAAAGAATCCTTATCCATAGTTTTTAGTAATGTATTATCGCCCATTCCATCATATAAAATGACGATAACGTTTTTAGGTTGCTTCCTTTCTATTATTTCATCAATACACTTTAAGCTTGCATGCTTATAATCCAATTCAAAATACTTTTGAATTGAGCAAGCTAAATTTGTAAGACATTCATTATAGTTATTTCTAACCTTCATAAACTTCACACCCTTTCGAACAAAATATTATATCATAAAACGAATTAAATAGCTTTTATTATCAGGTTTTTCGACAATTCGATCATCTTAAGTCTCGTATAAGGGAAAATACTTATTAAAGAAAAATTAGTTAATTCTGTTTTCTCTATTCTTAATTTATTAACATTATTTACTAATTAATTCAAATATAGCTTTTTTTCATACATGCTATAATGTTTGTGTAATAATAGGGGATTTCGTTTTTTATGAAGATAAATGACATTAATGTAATACTAAATCTATATAAAACAAGAAGCATTACTAGAACTGCAGATTTATTAGATTACTCACCATCCAATTTATATCACATAATCGCTGATATCGAAGATGAACTAGGATATAAAATGATAGAGAAGGGACGCGGAAAAATCTTATCATTTACAGATAAAGGACTAATAGCTATCGATCAAATGCTCGAGATATCAAATTGTTATAATAACATGTTGCATTTAAAAAAAGATAACACAGTTGTAGTAGGAGCAGATACAGTTATAAATCCGATATTAGGTCTTATGATGGTTACTAATTTTGGCCTTTCATCAAATACTTTGAACGTGGAACTTAAATACGTTGGAAGGCATTATGAAATGAGTAATTTCTTAAAAAATGGCGAAATCGACTTATACTTTGATTATGAGTGGCAAGAATCCAATTTTCATTTCCATAAATTGGGCAATGATAAACTATATTTAATAGGGAAAAACTTACCATATAGTCAAAATATTACAATCAATTTGCTCAACGGCAAGACTGTTATGATTGACGGGCAGTCATCAAATTTATGCTCTTTTTTAAAGAGTTATAGTAAAAAGAATGATATTACTATCAACTTTATTGAGATAAGGAATTTTGGCGAGATTAATCTAAATTTAGGTGTTAACTATGATTATTATTTAACCACTAGCAATTTTATATATACTATTCCTAGCATATTTACTAAGCAGGAAATAACTGATATAAAAATACCATTTGGATATTATTATAAAAATAGTCGTCCTATTCTCAAGAAATTTATATCCAATGTTCAAAAATACTATAATTCAATAACAATAGACTAATAAACAAGAGGTATCAAGTGATTTATACTTGGTACCTCTTTTATTTGTATTACCCTTCTCTATAAATCTTTTTAAACCATATACTAATCTATAATTTCTGATGTATATTGTACATTTGTATATGCACCACATCCCATACACAATTTATTAGACCCAGTTGATAAAAAATTATAGTGAGCTTCTAATCTATATCCATTACATCCTGAACTTGAACAATATTGTTTATGATACGTACTATTATAATAGACTTTATTAGATCCATAATGATGGCTCACATAATATGATGAGTATGGTGAGAACGTTCTAATTGTATCAAAGCTTCTATTTTCATGTGAAACT
>JAZRWC010000062.1:0-16338 GCA_045599505.1 Erysipelotrichaceae bacterium
GTTCGTAGAGCCACAATTTCGCTATCCCTTCTTCTCTCCTAGATGTCACCATCTAAAACTTGGGAGTCGCTATCTAGTTCACCGGCAACAGGTGCCTATTGGGACTTTCACCCTAGATGTATGACATGCCCGTCATACTAACAAAAAAGCTGCCTTAGCAGCTCTTATTGTTGTCATAAATTATTTTAATACCCTTTAAAGTTAAGTCAGGATCATATAAGTCTATACAATCAGTATATGGAACTATTAATCTGCCAAGTCCACCTGTAGCTATAACCTTACAATCAACATTTAGTTGTTTCTTCATCTCATGAACAATCTTCTCAACTAAACCAACATAACCATAAACTAATCCGGCTTGCATACTACTTATAGTATTACTGGCTAAAATGCTATCTGGCATTTCGATTGTTATATCAGGTAATTGAGCAGCCTGACTTGTTAAAGCTCTACCACTAATCTGAATACCAGGAGCGATAACACCATATTTGAATACTCCATTTTCATCAACATAGTCAAATTTGCTGGCGGTACCAAAATCACATACTATAACTTTTCCACCATATAAATGATATGCTGCTTCTAAATCGACTATTCTATCAGCACCAGTTTTTCTAGGAAAATCTGTTTCTACTTTAATAGCTGTTTTTAAATCAATTGAAACTACCATTGGAGTTATCCCTAAATACTTTTCGATAGAAGTAATAATCCCATCATTAATGTTAGGAACCACAGAGCATAAGATTACATCGTGAATATCATCCTTAGAGTAACCTCTTAGCTCTAATCCACCACATATTTTCTGACCAAAATCATCAGTTGTTCTGATTACCTTAGTTGATAAGCGGAAAGTAGTGACTACCTCATCACCATCATAGATACCGAAAGATATATTAGTATTTCCAGCATCAATGGTTAATAACATACTTCCTCACCCTTTAAAACTTTAGCGTAAATCTTACATAACTCATAAGCTAAATCTTCCTTGCTCATTAGAGGCATTTCAATTTCCTTATCAGCAGTAATGATCGTTACTCTATTGGAATCAACACCAAAGCCAGCACCCTGTTCTCTTAAATCGTTTAGTACGATCATATCAAGATTCTTTTTAACAAGCTTATTTCTAGCGTTTTCCTTTAGGTTTTCAGTTTCCATAGCGAAACCACATAAAACTTGTCCTTCTTTTTTATTATCACCTAATAACTTAAGAATATCTGTTGTTCTAGCTAAAGGAATTGATAAGTCGTCATCTGACTTTTTCATCTTTTCATCAGCAACAGTTGCTGGACGATAATCAGCAACAGCAGCAGACTTAACGATAATATCTGCATCGCTATTAGCTACTACTGCATTCTTCATATCTTCAGCGCTCACTACTGGAATATAAGTAACTCCACTAGGAGCCTTTAAGTTATTCTTTCCTGCGATTAATGTTACTTCTGCACCGCAAAGCTTTGCCATCTTAGCGATCGCAAAACCCATCTTTCCAGAAGAATGATTAGTAATATATCTAACTGGATCGATTGCTTCTTGAGTAGGACCAGCTGTAACAACAAGTTTTTTGCCTTCCAAGCAACGATCATCCCATAAAGCTTCTTCTAAAGCAGCCATTAGTACATCTTCATCAGCAAGTTTGCCATTACCAACATCACCACATGCTAAATTGCCACTAATTGGTTCTACAATTTTATAACCAAGTTCTCTAGCTATCTGAAGATTTCTTTGAGTAACTGGATTTTCATACATATTTGTATTCATAGCTGGAGCAATTAGCTTTGGACAAGTTGCTGCTAAGAATGTTGTTGTTAACATATCATCAGCAATTCCGTTAACAACCTTAGCAATAACATTAGCTGTAGCTGGTACAATCATAAATGCATCAGCTTTCTTAGCGATAGAAATGTGCTCAACTTCATACACGAAATTTCTATCAAATGTATCCATAATTCTATGTTTTGTTAATGTTTCAAATGTTAATGGAGCAATAAACTGCTTAGCGTTTTCTGTCATTAATACCTGAACATCAAATCCTCTTTTTACTAAATCGCTTACTAATTGACAAGTCTTGAAAGCAGCGATTCCACCTGTAACTCCAATAACGATATTCTTTTTATACATACTAGTTACCTCGCAATAATACACAATTATTATACTTCATTTTATAAAATTAAAAAGTTAAACCATTTCCTATTTATTCTATTAATTCACTAAAAAAGGTCTATTTACACAGACCTTATCTCTTCTATAAAATGTTTTCTTCTAACCAGATAGCTAAGCCATCATTTTCAGCTGAATACTTTGTAATTTCCTTAGCACAAGCCTTAGTATCATCACTACCATTTACTAAGCAAACACCATAACAGCACTTTAACATTTCGTTGTCATTTGTTGTATCACCAAAGGCAACAACTTCGCTTAAGTCGATGTTATTCATCTTACAATAGTTCTTTAAACCTACTGCCTTGCTGACACCCTTTAACATGATTTCATAATAAACTGGCTGAGTCTTGAAACCATCGAAACCTTCTAATGGGTTTTCAATCATATACTTTTCTAATTCAGGCATTCTGCTTTCTGCAATTCTGAAACAAACCTTATAAACACCTAAATGAGAGATCTTAGATAAATCTCCTTCTAAACAATGGAATTCTACCTTAGCGTTAGCGTTACGTTTCATGCTATCTCTAACATCATCATCCATAAAATAACTATAGATAACTCCATCATCCGCAAAAATTGAACAATTTAAGTTGAAGCAAGCAATATGTTTTAAAATTTTGTCAACCTCTTCAAAAGACATAACATATTCAGTTGTGCCAACATTACTGTTGTAGTCATAAACCATAGCTCCATTCATACCAATGTAGCCATCAAATTCTTTCTTAAAGCCCCACTTAGCAGGATAAGCGCGCATATTGACTACATCTCTACCACTAGCTAAAGCGAATTTGATTCTCTTATCACCCAATGCTTCAATGGCCTTTCTTGTTCTATCTGTAAGAATTCTTTCTTCTCCATAAAGAGTTCCATCTACATCACATACTACTAACTTGATATTTTCCATACCGTATTTACCTCTAATTTTTTATGTAATTACCAACTATTCTAGAGGATTAGCCTCAATAATGCAATTAAAAAGCCGTCTGAAACGGCTAAATTGTCAATTGGTGGAGGCGAGGGGAATCGAACCCCTGTCCAAAACGAGTTCCACATTCAAATGTCTACAGTTTAGTTCATCATAAATTACCAGATAAGAGGTGATAAACAGCCTTACTTATCATCCTTCTCTTATAAAATTTCAGCTTCGATTTATCGAGAATTGTCTAACCTATCCTATGTGTGTGACACCACATCTAGCCCAGAGGATAAACTAGAATAGGCGGCTGCGAGCCTAAAAGCGGCTAACTAAGCAGCAAATGATAGACTATAGTTGTCTGTTATTTTTAATTTTTGTTCGTGAGGTGAACAAATCCACTGCTATTCGAATCCAACAGCGCCCTGTCGAATCCAAGACGCCCCCAAGTTCACTGATATTATAATCAATATCAGTGTAATAATCAAATTACCATACTACAGCTATATCAAGCTGTGTTGGATTTACTAAGGCAAATCCTCCTGTATCACATACGATGCAAGTTCCTAAAGAGCTTTCAACCAGGCTTCCTCTAGGGAAAATATTAAGATTAGCTGCGCACATAATGTAGTCTCCTAACATCTTTACGCCATCTTCTCTAACCCAATACTTGCCATCATATCCCATTCTTCTCATAATTGCGATAACACCATTCATATTCAGATTGTAATATGTTTCTCTTCCATTAGGGCCTGTAACAGTTCCCATTCTAGGAGTTAATACTGGTCCAGTCCACCAAGTTGAGTATGTTGTATTATGCAACTTAACAACATCGTCATAATCAGTTGTGATGTTATCCTTATGAACATAATATTTGTGACCATTGTACTCTACTTTCCAATAGTCAAATTCGTTAGTACCGATAAGCTTTAACTCATCGTATCTTACTAGCTTTACTACATCATCAGCATATTCAAATGGTTGATCTTTCAAATATACTGTTCTTTCAATAATATAAGCTTGTTTATCAGTCTTTGCGAAATTCTTTTCAAAATAGAAAATCCTTTCTGGGACAATAGTAAACTCTTCTTGTTGTTCTTCAACTTCAACCTCAATAATCTCTTGATTAGCTTTAATTGTCTCAGCGTTTACTACCTCATATTCAGATATTGTATTAATACGGGATGATACAGTCAAAAGGACAAGTAGTGCCTCAATTATTAATACCTTCTTTTTAAATGTCATTTCTAAATCCTTTTCTTGCTTATTTATTAAGCTTACTTATTATAACATATCCCTTTTTTATGTCAAAATTGGCCCTGTTTTCCAACTTCTAAAAAAGCAAAAAAGCCTTATTTTTACTAGAAAAAATAATATTATTGAATATACAAAATGGTTTTGTTATAATTATAAAGCATTCGAAAGGAGAGACCGCGTTATGTTTTTAGATATTTTAATTATGTTGGTTGCGGTTACAATCATCATCCTAGTTCTTTTACAGAGTGGTAAATCAGCTGGTGTAAGCAGTGCCTTCACTGGTGGTAATGGTGGTTTAAATCTTTTTAGTAACATGAAAGAAAGAGGTCCTGAAAAAGCTATCTCAACAGCTACATTATTTGCAGGAATCATCTTCTTCGCTTTAGTTATTATCAAATTAATTATTAAGTAAAAAAAGGACCACATTGGTCTTTTTTTCTAAGAAAGGTTAAGATTATGGAAAAAGTTGTCGCAGTAAACCGTAAGGCAAAGCATGACTATTTCCTAGAAGAATTCTATGAGGCAGGAATCCAGTTAACTGGAACTGAAATCAAAAGTATTCGTCAAGGCCATGTACAGTTTAAGGAAGCATATATAGATTTTATATCAAGTGAAGCCTTCATCATCGATATGCATATATCAGCATATGATCATGGCAACATCTTCAACCATGAAGAAACAAGAAGAAGAAAGCTTCTTCTTCACAAGTATGAAATCAGAGCTTTAAGAAAAGCTGTAACTGTTAAAGGATACACAGTAGTTCCTACTAGAATGTATCTTAAGGATGGCTTATGCAAAATGGAAATAGCTTTAGCCAAAGGTAAAGATCTTTACGATAAGCGTCAGGCTTTGAAGGAAAGAGATGTTCAAAGAGAAATTGAAAAAGCAATGAAAGTGAGATAAGAAAATGATCGTAATTGAAATGATGGACGGTTCAACTATTAAGTTAGAACTAGATGAAAAAGCTGCTCCTATCACAGTAGCTAACTTCAGAAAATTAGTTAACCAGGGATTCTACAATGGATTAAAGTTCCATAGAGTAATCAAGGGATTCATGATTCAGGGTGGAGACCCATTAGGAAATGGTACTGGTGGAGCTGATGAGACAATCAAAGGTGAATTTGCGATGAATGGATGGGATAATCCTATCAAGCATACTAGAGGAGTAATCTCTATGGCAAGATCTAGCAATCCAGATAGCGCTTCATCACAGTTCTTTATCATGCATAAGGATGCACCTCATTTAGATGGTTCATATGCAGCATTCGGTAAGGTTGTTGAAGGTATTGAAACAGTTGATAAGATTGCTTCAGTAAGAGTAACTAAGCCTACTTGGATGAATCCATATGATAGAGATAGACCTTACGATGATCAGATCATGGCTAAGGTTTACGAAGTAAACGATTAATCATTTACTAAAGAATTATCAAAAAACAATTTGTTTACGATAATTCTTTTTTTTACGTTAATACTTCAAATATATTTTTAGTTTAGACAAAATTACCATATTAGTGTATTATCAATATATTAAGTTAGGAGAAATATACTATGACAGAAAAAAGAGTTAAAAAGCATGGTGATCGTAATGATGGTTATTTAGTGCCAGAAACAGATCCAATGCATATGATTATGCCATTTGTTATGGGTGGCAGAGCTGATAATGAAGCTGTTTTAGGTGATCTTTATGATATGGAGCCTATTATCAGGTTTATTGCGAAGAAAAATGAAACATCAAAATACAAATATACTTATTTCCATGTAATCACAGCAGCTTTAGCTAAAACTGTTTACATTCGTCCATTAATGAACAGATTTATTGCTGGACACAGATACTATGATAGAAACAAGATTTCTTTCTCATTTACTGCTAAAAACAAGTTCTCAGATAACTCAAATGAATCATTAGTTATCTTAAGTGCTGAAGATACAGATGAATCTTTAGTAGATCAGATTCACAACAAGATTTGTGGATTTGTTTATAAGATTCGTTCAGAAGAAAAGTTAGATGATACTACAGATGCTTTAGGATGGATCACAAAGATTCCACGTTTCTTCTTAAGATTTGTTGTTAAGGTATTAAATTG
Source organism: Erysipelotrichaceae bacterium (assembly GCA_045599505.1). Lineage (GTDB taxonomy): Bacteria > Bacillota_I > Bacilli_A > Erysipelotrichales > Erysipelotrichaceae > UBA1783. Next base: position 6,415 of record JAZRWC010000062.1, read on the forward strand.
GTTAGATTATCATGGAATGGCTCCAAAAGCGCTAGATGAAATCGATCCATTTAGAACTAGCGCTTATATTACTAATTTAGGATCAATTGATATGGATGCTGATTATCATCATTTAATCAATTGGGGAACAAACTCAATCTTTATTGTTCTTAATAAAGTAAGAAAGGTCCCATTCTTCAATGAAGATGGAACCTATGAAATGAAAAATGCAATGAAGATTGCCTTCACTATCGATGAAAGAATCGCTGATGGTTATTACTTTGCTAAAAGCATCAAGATCTTCAAGTATTTAATTGCTCATCCTGAATTATTGGATCAGCCTTTAAATGCTCCTATCGATACTGACGCCATCTTTGAGAAGTAGAGTAACCTCTCTTCTTTTGATTCTGATAATGCCTTCATCCTTTAGATGTCTAAGCTCTCTATTCATAGCACTTCTATCTACTGCTAAATAGTCAGCTAAAACACTTAAAGTGAAAGGTAATTCAAAGCGTAAAGATCTGGAATTAACTGCTTGTGTTTTGAAATAGCTTAATAGCTTTTCTCTAATAGTCTTATTAGTAAGAATATTTATACGAGCATTATTGTTCTGTAACATTTGCGATAAGATACTAGTATAGTTTTTTAAGAATTGTTGGAAATCTGGAGAATTATCCTTTATTTCCGCAATTCTTTTTGTTTCTAAAACAACTAGTCTTACATCGCTATCACACTGTAACTCATAGTTAAGAAGATCAGGATTTAACTTAATTGAGAACAAATCGTTCTCTCTAAGCTGATTATAGACCATTCTAGAGCCGTTTTCGGAATATCTGATGACCTTTATCTCCCCAGATAACACTACTGCTAATGCGCTATTTAGCTTCATATGAGTGCCAATAGTAGCTCCTTTGTTCAATGATACATAGGTACCATCTAATAGTCTTATCACTTCTTTTATTCCTTTAGAATCAATAGATTTAAATACGCTGTCCAATTTTTATCACCCATATTAATTATATATCTGAAATGGTGCATTTGCACCATATTTTTACACCTTTTTTATGATATAATTTTTTTGCTTAATTTACTAAAGATAACAACAAGGAGGATTCGCATGAAAGTCATTAAAAGAGACGGTCATATGGTCGATTATATTCCTGAGAAGATAGAAATTGCCATCAATAAGGCTAATCAGGAAGTTGAAGAAGAAGATAAGATCTCGCCAACCCAAATCCACAATATCGTTAAATATATCGAAAGATTAGGAAAGAAGAGAATCTTAGTAGAAGACATTCAGGATATCATCGAATTAAAATTAATGTCTATTGGTAAGTATGAACTTGCTAAGAAGTATATCAAGTATCGTTACACTCGTGAATTAGTTAGAAAGGCTAACACAACTGACTTAGCTATTAAGGAACTAATCGACGGTGAAAATGAATACTGGAATACAGAAAACTCAAATAAGAATGCCAAGATTGTTACTACACAGCGTGACTATTTAGCTGGTATCACATCAACAGATATCACTAAGCGTTTCTTATTAACAGATGAAATCGTACAGGCTCATGATGCTGGTATTATCCACTTCCATGATGCTGACTATTTCGCTCAGAACGCTTTACATAACTGTGATTTAATCAATCTTGAAGATATGTTACAGAACGGTACAATCATTAACGATGTATTAATTGAAAAACCTCATCGTTTCTTAACAGCCATGACTATCGCAACTCAGATTATCACTGCTGTATCATCATCTCAATATGGTGGATGTACTGTTACTTTAACTCATTTAGCCCCTTTCGTTAGAGATTCTAAGAATGCATATATCAAGAAGTATAGAGCTAGAGGTTTAACTGAAGAACAAGTTCAGCAGTTCGCCATGGAAGATTTAAAGAAGGAAATCACTGATGGCGTACAGACTTTCCAGTATCAGGTAAACTCAATGACTACTACAAATGGTCAGGCTCCATTCTTAAGTGTTTGCATGTACTTAAATGAAACTGAAGAATACAAAGAAGAATTAGCTATGCTAATTGAAGAAGTATTAAAGCAGAGAATTCAGGGTATGAAGAACAAGATGGGTCACTACATCACTCCAGCATTCCCTAAGTTACTTTACGTATTAGAAGAAAGCAACATCACTCCAGATGCTCCTTTCTACTATTTAACAGAATTAGCTGCTAAGTGTACTGCTAAACGTATGGTACCAGACTACATCTCTGAAAAGATTATGAAGCAGTTAAAGATAGATGCTAATGGTGAAGGTCAGTGTTATCCATGTATGGGTTGCAGAAGCTTCTTAACTACATATGTTGATAAGAGCGGAAAACCTAAATATTATGGACGTTTCAACCAGGGCGTTGTTACTATCAACTTAGTTGACGTTTCGTTAACAGCTGATAAGGATATGGATATCTTCTGGAAGGTATTCGATGAGAGATTAGAATTATGTCATAGAGCATTACAGATCAGACATAAGAGATTAGCAAGCGCTACAAGCGATGTTGCTCCAATCTTATGGCAGAATGGTGCTTTAGCTAGATTAGACAAGAATACAAGCATCCATGATTTATTACATGGTGGCTATTCTACTATTTCATTAGGCTATGCTGGCTTATATGAATGTGTAAAGGCAATGACTGGTAAGTCACACACTGATAACGCTGAAGGTAAGGCATTCGGTTTAGCAGTAATGCAGAGAATGAACGACAAGTGTAAGCAGTGGAAGGAAGAAGAAGACATTGATTACTCTGTATATGGAACTCCAATTGAATCAACTACTTATAAGTTCGCTAAGGGCTTAAAGGAAAGATTTGGTGTTATTAAAGGTATCACTGATAGAGATTACATCACTAACTCATATCATGTGCCAGTATTCGAAGAAATCGATGCATTCACTAAGTTAAAGCTTGAAAGCGAATTCCAGAAATTAAGTCCTGGTGGAGCTATCTCATATGTAGAAACACCTAACTTAACAACTAACGTTGACGCTGTTATGGAAGTAATCAAGTTCATCTACGACAACATCATGTACGCCGAATTAAATACAAAGTCTGACTTCTGTCAGAAGTGCGGATTTGATGGTGAAATCTTAATCGATGACAATCTAGAATGGTATTGTCCAAACTGTGGCAACAGAGATCATGCTACATTAAACGTAGCTAGAAGAACTTGTGGTTACATTGGAACAAACTTCTGGAACAAGGGAAGAACTCAAGAAATCAAGGAAAGAGTTATCCACTTAGATAACAAAGATTTAGAAGAGTAATTTATGAATTATAACAAAATCAGAAAAATGGACATTTCTAATGGTGAAGGTGTTAGAATCACATTATTTGTACAAGGATGCACATTCCATTGTAAGAATTGTTTCAACCCTGAAACCCATGACTTCAACGGTGGAAAACCATTTACTGATAGTACAATCGAAAGAATTATAGAGCTTTGCCAAAACGAATATATTGCTGGATTATCAATCTTAGGTGGAGAACCTCTTCATCCAAATAATATCTCAGAAGTTACTCGTTTAGCTAAGGAATTTAAAAAGAAAATTCCTAATAAAAATTTATGGGTTTGGACAGGTTTTAAATACGAAAATCTGGAAGGAGCAGAAATTTTCAATTACGTTGACGTATTAGTTGATGGTCAATTTGTTGAGGAACTTCACTCACCAAAACTAAAATGGAAAGGTTCATCTAACCAAAGAGTTATCGATGTACAAAAGACTTTGAAGTCAAAAGAAATAGTAATTTATTGCGAATAGTAAAAAAAGGACAACCAATCGGTTGTCCTTTAGCTTTATTAAATATCCTTTTTGCGAATAATCACAAATGATCCAACATAAGCCATTAATGAAGCAGCTAAATATGCAGCTAATACAGCATATGAGCTAAACATTGTATTTTCAACATACATTGTCATTCCCCATTCCTGTCTAGCAACATCTGGATCTAATACAACGCTACCAAATAAATTAGTTAATACACCAATTATCTGTGAGCCACTAATCTTATCAACTGATTCTACACACATCTTAAAGATAAGTGCGAAATGATAGTTGAAATCGACTAAGGCGATAGCTGAACTAGTACCCTTTGACATAAACGCAAGAATAAATCTCATAATTGTGAAGAAGCCAAATGTAACGATGATGAACGCGATCATAATTAATAATGCGCCTATCTTCTTTCTAAACAAGCAGCTTAATAAAGTGCCTAAAGCTTCTATTACCACAATGATGATTAATCCATATACAAAATATGCAGGTAAATATCTAATTAAATCTTTTAATAAGACTCCATCAATACATCCTAAAGCGATGATAGATGAATAGTAAGCTGTTAAGCCTAATCCTAGTAATAATACACTACCTACAAATACACCAGCCATTTTACCAAATAGAATCTGGCTTCTTGAATTTGGCTTAGCTGCTAAAAGCTTAAATGTTCCCTCATGTAGTTCAGTAGCAATCATACCAGTAGAGTTAGAGGCAACTACCAACATTAGCAATACACCTTCTAAGCCTAAGAACATAAAGATATGTTGTAATTCTAATGCGTTATTCAATGTTTCAACATATGCTCCTGGATCTCCAGCATAACAAATATTTTTATTTAGGATATAACCCATTACAGCACCAGCTAAAATAAATAGAATAATACTTACTTTAGTTACTGTTGTTTCCAATGATCTAGTAAATATATTCTTCATTAGTTATCTCCTTCTAATGCCTGCTTATAAAGCATATCAAGTGATAAGAATTCTTCATGAAGTTCTTTTAAGACTATATCATTTTCATAAACTGCCTTAACAACATCCTTCTTTAGTAAATCTGAATTCTCGCTTGTAAAATGAATTTCATCATTCTCTAAGCTATATTTATACTTATCTGATAATACTTCAATTAACTTTTCATTATCAGAACTCTTAACAGTAACAATACCGTTTCTGAACTTTTCTTGAGCAGTAGTAATATCTTCATCCATTACTAATTTACCATGATTAATCATAATTACGTGATCAATTACAGTTTCTAATTCTGTTAATACATGTGATGAGATTAGTACTGTTAAATGCTCATCTCTAACCATTTCTCTAACAGTATCTAGAATTTCCATTCTACTTACTGGATCTAGGTTAGCTGTAGGTTCATCTAGTAATAAAATCTGAGGAGAATGAATCAATGCTTGAGCAATTGAAACTTTCTTTTTCATACCAGTAGAGAACTTACTTACTTTTTTATAAGCATGCTCTTCTAGTTGGAACTTCTTAATTAAACTGATAGCTTTTTCACTAGCTTCTTCATCTGATAATCCACCTAATGTGCCCATATACCATAAGTATTCAACACAGCTCATATCAGTATAGAAGCTTGTAAATTCAGGAGAATAGCCTAATAGCTTTAATGACTCCTTACTTGATAGCTTATTACCCATGATTAAGCCATCACCTTCAGTTGGGAAGATTGATCCCATAATCATGGCCATTGTTGTAGATTTACCAGCACCATTAGGGCCGACAATTCCATAAACCTTTCCAGGTTCTAAATGTAAAGTCATGTCATTTACAGCAGTAAACTTACCAAATCGTTTAGTAACATGATTTAGTTCAATACAATATTCACTCATTACTGTAGACCTCCTTTACTCTTCTTTTTAATATATGCTTTTCTGTACATATTAGAGAATAATGATCCAGCTAATAATACTACAGCGATAGCTATTACATAGTAGTCAGTAATAGGATGTGTTTCTACTACAACGTTATAAACACTTACAGATTCCTTACCCTGTCCATCAGCTAACTGTAATTTGATACTATGGTTACCTCCTAAAAGTGGAAGACTATATTCAGTATCTGAAGTTGTTGTAACTAATGTTCCATTATCATAAATCTTCATTACGCTATAATCTTGAGCAGGTTTCCACTTAAGCTCTAGAATATGTCCTTCCATTGTTTCAGGAATTTCTGATAATAATTCAAAGGCATTTCTGATATCAAGTGTAATTAATCCACTTTCTTTATTATTAGCCAAAATAGTATTTTCGTTTAATAATAAGAAGCTTTCTGCAACAATATCGTAGTTAGCGATTACTTGACCACTAACAGAATCCATTAATTCACTCTTTTCATTCTTAATAAATACGATATACTTATCAGAATTAACAACTGGCTTTAAACTACCCATCTCTTCATATTTATTAACAGATAAAATCTTTTCATCAACGATTTCAAATGTTGCTGAGCTATAGTATAGTAATGAATCGTATCTATTCCATGTTTCATAGTCATAATATGATTTTTTAATTATGAAGTCAGGCTTTTCGTCACCATCTAAGTCATTAATCACACAGATTGGTAGATTGCTGTAGTAGTCATCTTCAGTCATAATCTGTACTGGCCAATCTGGATGATAATAATCTTCTGGATCAAAATATGTTGATTCCTTTTGGTTTTCATCAATAGCGATCAAGAATTCTCCAGTAGCGCCATCTCTAATTGTTGGCATCCACATTGCACCAGTCATATACATTAGTTCATTGATACCATCACCTGTAATATCAATATTCATTAATGTTAATAGCTCATAGTCACTTACACCTTTATCTGCTAAAGTATACATTTGTGATAATGACTTACCGTTTAAAACTCTAAAATATTGATATCCAGCATCGTTAATATCATTGAATACGATTTCTTTTACTCCATCATTGTCAATATCATTAAAGATTACCGCATATGTCTGATTATCAATAGTATTTTTACCACTTGCCTTAAATACTTTTCCAGATTTGACATATGAAACATCATATCTATTTCTTCTAGAAACATATTGAGTTACTGTAGATTTTTCAATCATGACGAAATCTTCAAATCCATCACCATTTACATCACCGATCTTCTGCATAACACCCTTAGCATCAACATAAGTATTTACAGTTCCCTTAGCAGCGAATGCATAAGAAGTGACGATATTTCCATCGATAATGAATTCTTTCTTTCCATCTCCATCAATATCATTTACTAGGTATAATTCACTAGCAGTTAGATATACATCATATGGTCTCCAGTTTGCATCATATGCTTTATATAACCAAACCTTCTTTGAGAATAGTTGTTTGCCATCTTCACCATTAATAACGATAAAGTTACTAGCAACAACATTATCTTTACTATCATATTTATTAACAATACAAATGTAGTCCTTGACTCCATCCTTGTTATAATCATCAACTGTGATAAATTCAATGCCCTTATTCTTTTCAGTAGTAGTTAGTTCATATACCCAGTTTTCTGTAGAACCATCTACGCCATAATTAACAATCTTATTAGCTATACCATTAACTTTATACATCATAGTGAAACCATCTTCACTTGAGTAAACTGATTGAGTAGATATTTTTTCAAACTGGAATATAGCGTCTTCAAGACTAGCATTTAATGTAAAACAACTGTTATTGAACGCTTGAACGTAATATCCATTTTCTTCATCAAAGTCTATTGATAGTCTAGTTTTGTTGTTAATAGTATCTACCTTTATTTCCTTTTGAAGAAGAACTGACCCCTCAAAGTCATAAATCATTGTTCTTAAACTTGATCCTGTTTCAGGGTAAATAACTGTAACTGTTTCGCTAGCATCATACTTTGATAATGTTGCATCAACATTTGAACCATCTGTTTTCAAAGTGATTTCTGATACCACTTCCTGATTGATGTAGTCGTATACTAGTACGCTAGAACCATAATTAGACCAAAAATAATCACTTAAACAATCATTGTCCTTGATAAATCCTGAAATCAACAAATATTGTTCATTTGAATCCAAAATTCTGATAGATTTGAAGTATGGAGAAAATAATCCAGTAACTCTCTGTTCTACTTCAGAGTCAGTTACATAGCTAAGATTGTCTGATAAGTAACCTTTTAATTCGTCTTCACTAAATAGTTCTAAATCAACAGTACTTTCAACCAAGAAAGTTTCAGGATTATATGTTAATAAATAGCCATCTTCTGTAGTGATGAATAATTGTCCACATACGTTTTCAATATCCCATAAATTAAGCTTAGAAGGTGCAACTAATTCAGGTCTCCATTGGAATGAAACTTCATAATTATTAGTAACCTTATAATAGCTTAATAATAAGTTTTGTTCTAAATCACATACACCAATACATCCAAGCTGATCAATAAAAACAAGTTTATTATCTACAACTTCATAATCCCAAATGTTATCTTCATTTACGTAACTATAAATTACTTCAGCCGTTTTTGGATCAATTACTTCGATAGTGTAATCGTACAATACAACAGCCAAGCCGTTAAATTCACTCATCTTTAACACTTCAGTATTAGCCTTGAAAACTCCATTTTCTTCACTATAACTATCTCTAGTAATTCTTCTACTAGAAATAACGCTTCCATCCTGTCCACTAAATACAAACAACTCATCAGTATATTCTGCAGAGTTAAGATAAGCTAAAAAATCTGTGTAGCCATCACCATTAACATCATTAATCGCAATAGCCTTAACTACTGGATATTTTGTATCAAAATGAGTCTTTTCTTCTTCAGTAATGATATCAAAACCATTTTTTCCATAGAAAACAGTAGCTTCTGCTTCATTGTATATTACAGTGAAGCTATTAGATGCATTATCTACCTGATTTTTAACGCCAACATATTCAATACTCTTCTCTTGAGCAAATACACTTATGCCATTAGAAAGAATCATGAATACTGTTAACAATAAAATTAATAGCTTCTTCATCTTTAAACTCCTTCCTTCTCTTCTGTAATAATTAAACGTTTACCAATATGGTTATCTCACTGTTCATCCTCAAAATATGAGAAATCTTCAGTTTCAATAGCCTTTTGATATTCATTCATTATTACAACTAATTCTTCATATGTATCCATAAGATTAATTTTAGCCTTTGCTTTATTAGCCTTTGGACAACCATTTATATACCAGCATGCATGCCCTCTCATTTCCTTGATAGCGTTTTTCTCACCTTTCAATTCAATAAGTTTTCTTGCATGGTATAAACATTGATTTATTCTTTCCAAATAATTTGCATCATCAATAATGATACCTTTGGTGTCATATTCCACCATCTGCTTGATTAACCATGGATTTCCTAAACAACCTCTAGCAACCATAAAGCCATCGCACCCTGTCTGTTTTTCCATCTCAATCATATCATTTAGTTTTCTAATATCACCATTGCCAATTACTGGAACACTTACTGCTTGTTTTACATCTTTAATAATGCTCCAATCAGAATGCCCACTATAGTAATCACTTCTTGTTCTTGGATGTACAGCGATAGCACTGATACCAGCCTTTTCTAAGCCAATTGCCATTTCAACAGCGTTTATATGTTGATGATCCCAACCAGCTCTAATTTTTGCGGTAACTGGTTTCTTAACATTTTTAACGATTTCTTCAATCATCTCAAATGTATGTTCAGGATGGTTCATCATTGCGCTTCCACCATTATTTTTGCATACTTTTGGTACTGGGCAACCCATATTGATATCTATGATGTCACAATTAGTATTCTCATCCATGTATATAGCTGCTTTAACCATAGTATCTATATCATAACCAAATAGCTGTAAAGATAAAGGTCTTTCTTCTTGCTCGACTTCACACATCATTAATGTCTTTTTGTTGTTGAAACAAATAGCCTTATCAGAAATCATTTCTGAATATATTAGTCCAGCATCAAATTCCTTCATAATTTGGCGGAAACCTTTATTACTTACTCCAGCCATAGGTCCAACTACTATTCTATTATTTAGCTGTACATTACCTATCTGTAGTTTCTTACTCATTCAATCACCAATCCTTTATGGTATATCCATTGTATCATACAAGCAGTATAATAACTAATCCACTAGGATAATAATTAATTAATTTGTCCTTAATTAACC